>JBIIQA010000063.1:0-7911 GCA_044342355.1 Miltoncostaeaceae bacterium
TCGGCCGGGCGCTTCTCCTGGAACGACGCGATGCCCTCCTTGGGCTCCGGGCCGTACACGTGGTTGAGCGCGACCAGTTCGAGGCCATGCTGCACCGACGAGTAGAGCGCGTCGCTGGCGGTGTTCATGGCGATCTTCGCGAGGCGCAGGCCCTGCGGCGACTTGCGGAGGATCTCATCGCACCACTCATCCACCAGGGCATCCAGCTGATCGTCGGGGACGACCTTGTTGACAAGCCCCATGGCCTCGGCTTCGTGTGCGTCGTACTGGCGCACGAGGAACAGGATCTCCCGCGCCTTCTTCTCGCCGACGACGGAGGGCATGAGCTGGCAGCCCCACCACAGCGGCGCCGAGCCGATCTTCGGTCCGGCCTGGCCGAACCGGCCCGACTCCCCTGAGAGCGTGAGGTCGCACATCACGTTGAGCTCGTTGCCGCCGCCGATGCAGTAACCGTGAACCTTGGCGATGACCGGCTTGCCGTTGTTGCGGATGGCATTCGCCACGCGATGCGAGATCGTGTGCAGGTGCCGCTTCTCCGCCGCGGTGCGCGTGGGGTCGGCCACGTCGCCGCCCACGCAGAACGCGCGCTCGCCGGCGCCGGTGAGCACGACGACCCCGACCGATTCGTCGTCGGCGGCACGCTCGAAGGCCTCGCCGAGTTCCATGATGGTCGTGGCGCGGAAGGCGTTCAGCCGCTCCGGGCGGTTGATCGTGATGGTCGCCCGGCCACCGCCGGTCTCGTAAAGGATGTCCTCGTAGGCCACGCCTCGGCTCCTGTGTCCGTCGATACGCTCGAGGAAGGGTAGCCCGAGGGGTGGGCCCGCCGCACGCGACCCGATCGCTCCCGTGAGATCGTGTCTCGCATGGCGATACGTTCGCGCACGGGCCGCGTCGTCGGCTTGCCCGGGTGGCGACGGTGCTGATAGAAGTGCCGCCTTCGTCGCAAGCGTCACAAGACGCTGTTTCGCAGAACGAGACATTGGCAACCATCGAACACAACGAGATGACCGCGGCACCGTCCCGCTACCGCATCCAGGCGGTGGAGCGCGTGGGCGCCATCCTCGACGTGTTCACGCCGGAGATCCCCGAACTCGGCGTCACCGAGATCGCCGAGCGCACGGGCCTCCACAAGAGCACCGCCCACCGTTTTCTTGTGAACCTCGAAGCGGTCGGTCTGCTTGAGCGCGACGCCCGTACCCAGCGCTACCGCCTGGGGCTGCGCATGTTCGAGATGGGCGGCATCGTCCTCGAGCAGATGAGCCTCTGGGATGAGGCCCTGCCGTTCCTCGAGGGCCTCGTCACCGATTCCGGCGAGACGGGTCACCTCGCGGTGCTGGAGCGCGGCGAGGCCATCTACATCGAGAAGGTCGAGGCGCGGCGCGCCCTTCGTATCCCGTCGGCCATGGGCCGTGGATACCCGGCGCATGCGACCAGCCTCGGCAAGGTCCTCCTCTCCGACCTCGGCGAGAACGAGGTGCGCGAGATCCTCGGCACGCACGGGATGGCGTCGTACACCCGTACGACCACCACCGACGTCACTCCACTGCTTGCCGAGCTCGCGGATATCCGTGAGCGCGGCTTTGCCGTGGATGATGAGGAGTACGACGAGGGCCTCCGGTGCGTGGGGGCCCCCATCCGTGATCACACGGGCCGCGTCGTCGCCGCACTCGGCATCGGCGGGCCCGTGACCCGTGTCACCCCGGAGCGCGTCGACGACCTCGCGCGCCTTGTCATCGATGCCGCGGATGGCCTCTCACGCCGCCTCGGCGCGTCCCAGTCCGGCGCCTACACACGCGCCGCCCGCCGGGTGCGGGCAACAACCCCTTCATCCCCTTCCACCCCTTCCACCCCGCGGCCGAGCGCCGCTCTTCGCGCGTCCCGGTAGTCGGGCCGCGCTGACACCCGAAAGGAGCAGTACCCCATGAGCGATGCTCTTACGGACATCCGCGATGCGCTGTCCAGCCGTACCCAGCACTTCGTGCTTCCCAAGCAGTGGGCCGCCATGCGCAAGGCCGAGGCCCTCGAGCGCGACACCGGCGTGAAGATCCTTCATTTTGAGAAGGGCGACTTCCAGGGTGATGAGTTCTACCCGGCCCCCCACATCTATGAGGCCTGTGCCAAGGCCATCCACGACGGACACGTGCGCTACGTGCCGGGCCCGGGTCTTCCCGAGCTGCGTGACGCCATCGCCGAGGAGATGACCTCGCGCGGTCGCGAGACCAAGCGCGAGGAGGTGCTCGTAACCATGGGCGCCAAGCACGCCCTCACCCAGTCGCTGCTCACCATTGTGGACCAGGGCGACGAGGTCATCTTCCCGAACCCGGGCTACCCCCCGGACGAGTTCTGGATCACCTACGCCGGCGGCAAGGTCGTGTACGCCCCGCTCGTGGAGCCCGACTTCCACTTCGACCTCGAGTCGCTCGAGTCGCTCATCACGCCTCGCACGAAGATGCTCGTCCTCAACACGCCGCAGCGTCCCAACGGCATGGTCGTGGGCCAGCTGCCGGAGATCGCCGAGATCTGCAAGCGCCACGGCGTGATCGTGCTGACCGACGAGATCTTCTCGCACATGGTCTACTCGCCCAGCAAGCACGAGAGCATCTCGTACCTTCCGGGCATGAGGGACCAGTCCATCGTCGTGGACACCTTCTCGAAGACCTACATCATGACCGGGTTCCGCATCGGCTGGTGCGTGGCCAACGAGGACCTCATCACGGCCATGGACATCTTCCAGCAGAACTCGGTCACCAACGTGCCCGCGTTCGTGCAGTTCGCCGGCCTTGCCGCCCTGACCGGGCCGCAGGACCACGTGCTGCAGCAGACCGCCCGCCTCAAGGCGAAGCGCGACCTGGTCGTGGCCAAGTTCAACGAGATCGAGGGCATCAACTGCCCGACGCCGGACGGCTCGTTCTACGTCTTCCCCGACATCCGGGGAACGGGCATGACCGCCCAGCAGTTCGCCGACTACCTCGTCGAGGACTACGGCGTGGGCGTCGTTGCCGGTAACGCGTTCGGTGACCGCGGTGAGGGCCACATCCGCTTCACGTACGCCGCTCCCGATGAGCAGCTCGAGGAGGGTCTCGACCGCATCAAGCGCGCAGTGGAAGCCATCTAGGCACCCCGCTGCACGGAGCAGGAGCACGAAGGGCCCCGGGAAACCGGGGCCCTTCGTCGTTCAGCGCCCGGTGTGACCGGCAGGGCCTGACGGTCGGGGACACACCCGGCCCGTGATCGGCAGTTGCGGGGGCCGCAACTGCGGGATCACACCGGGCGACGTCCCCTCCCCGTCAGGCCCTGCCGGTCACCCCGGGCGACGTCCCCTCCCCGGCAGGCCCTGACGGTCGGGGACACACCCGGCCCGTGATCGGCAGTTGCGGGGGCCGCAACTGCGGGATCACACCGGGCGACGTCCCCTCCCCGTCAGGCCCCACCGGTCACCCCGGGCGTATGCCCGCATGGGACGCGACGGAGCAACCACCCTCCGCGGGATTCAGCCGGTTATGCTCTCCGCCGCCGAGGTGCCCGGGTCCGGGCGCCCAAACGATTTCCGAGGGAGTTCTTGTGGCTGAGCGTCTTTTCTGGGAGGAGCTGAACGCGGGGGACACCGCAGAGTCGCTGCGTCGTACCGTGACCGAGGCCGACGTCGTCAACTTCTGTGGCGTGTCCGGTGACTTCAACTGGTTCCACATCGATGACGTCGGCGCCAAGGACTCGGTCTTCGGCCAGCGCGTCGCCCACGGCATGCTCGTGACGTCGATCGCCACCGGCCTCCAGGTGGAGAAGATGGAGCCGAAGATCGCCACGGCCGCATTCGTCGGTCTCGACTCGTGGCAGTTCCGCGCCCCGGTCTTCATCGGCGACACCGTCCGGGTGAAGCGCACCATCGGCGAGAAGGCCGAGAACGAGAAGAACCCGAAGGCCGGCTGGTGCAAGTACGAGGTTGAGGTCCTGAACCAGGACGACAAGGTCGTACAGCGCGGCGTCTGGAACATGCTCATCCAGCGCAAGGGTTAGAGAACCCGATCACGAGCAGTACCCGGGCCCCGCGCCCGCCCACGGGCGGTCGCGGGGCCCGCTGCATTGAGGGCCCCCGGGGGTCCCGGTAACCCGTGCGATCGGTGCCCTGACGGGTTGGCAGGGGAGGCAGATCGCACGTCGAAAAGGTGGCCATGGCGACGACAGACCATGGAATGACCATCCCCGAGGCAGCGGAGGCGCTGGGTGTCTCCGAGCGCACCGTATGGCGCTACCTCAGTTCCGGGCGCCTGAGTGGCGAGACGATCGGCCCGGTGGGCCAGCAGCGCACGCTCATCGATCCGGGGGCCGTCGAGGTGCTCCGATCGGGACGCGGGGGGAACGAGGCACGCGAGCTGCGCACCCGGGTGGAGGAGCTGTCCGACCAGATCGCCGCCCTGCGTGCGGAGAGCGAGCAGCTGCGCACCGCGCTCATTGCCTCCCGCCGGGAGGTCAGCCGCCTTCAGAAGCCTGTGTCACGGCGCGCAGGCGACATGGTGCTGGCCGGTCTCACGTCGCTGGCCTCGCGTCGCGCCCACCGCTGACCGGGGACGGCGTAACCGGCCGCCGCTGACCCGGGCCGACCCACTGGGGTGATCCCGGCACGGCATGGCAGGGCAGTGATGATGGGGCCCGGAACGACGACGGCCCCGGGGCGAACCCCGGGGCCGTCGTGGCCAGCGTGGTGAGGAGGGGCCTGTTTAGAGGCCGAGCTCCTTGCCGATGATCATCTGCTGGATCTCAGAGGTGCCCTCGGTGATCGAGGCGAGCTTGGCGTCGCGGTACATGCGCTCCACCGGGTACTCCACGATGTAGCCGTAGCCACCGTGGATCTGCACGGCCTCGCGGGTGACCTCGTCGGCGACCTCGGCCGAGAAGTACTTGCTCATGGAGGCTTCCTTCACGCACGGCTGGCCGGTGGAGTAGAGCCACGCGGCCTTGTAGGCGAGTGCCTTGGCGGCCTCGACCTTGGTGGCCATGGTGGCCAGCTTGAAGCGGATCGACTGGAACTTGGTGAGCGACCGACCGAAGGCCTCGCGGTCCTTGGCGTAGGCGATGGCCTGATTGAGGGCGCCCTCCGCGATTGCGGCCGACTTCACGCCGTGCGACACGCGGCCCGTGATGAGGGCCTCCATCAGGGCGCCGAAGGCACCCTCCTTGCCGCCGAGGAGCGCCTCCTCGGGAACCTCCATGTCCTCGAACACCAGCTCAGCGGTGTCGGAGGAACGGTGGCCCATCTTCTCGAGCTTGCGCGTGACCTCGAAGCCAGGCGTCTTGCTGTCGACGATGAACACGGAAATGCCCTCGCCGCGCTTCTCCTTGTCGGTGTACGCGGCGACAAGACAGAAATCGCAGATGGTTCCGTTGGTGATGAAGTTCTTGCGGCCGTTGATGACGTAGCCGTTGGCGGTCTTCTCGGCGCGGGTGGCCAGACCGGCGGCGTCGGAGCCGGTGTTGGGCTCGGTGATGGCGTAGGCGCCGATGGTCTCACCGGCGATTGCGGCCGGAAGGTAGGCCGACCTCTGCTCGTCGGTGCCGAACTTGTAGATCGGGAAGGCGGCGAGGTCGGCGTGGGCGTTGACCGACGCCGTGATGCCGGCGCAGACCTTGGTCATCTCCTCGACGAAGATGCACTCGGTGATCTTGTCGGCGCCGATGCCGCCGTACTCCTCGGGGAAGACGATGCCCAGGAGCCCCAGCTCGCCGAGCTTCGGCATGATCTCGACAGGGAACTTCTCTGCGCGCTCCGCGTCTTCGACGAGCGGGGCGATCTCCGCCTCGGCGAACTCGCGGACCATCGCACGAAGGTCCTCCTGCTCCTCTGTGAACGCGTAATTCAGCATTGGGCTCCTGCCTCGTGATCGGGTCGCTCGGGTTCCGGGGATTGTAAGCCGGTCGGCCGCGACTCGCATACGGACAACGGGCGCTCCGGCAATCAAGGGACAGGTGCCCCGGACGTGGCCCCGCTACGCATCCGGCGTGCCGCCCGGGCGTCGTCGGTAGCCTTTGGCCATGACGAATCCCTTCAGGCTTGACGGGCGCGTGGTCATCATCACCGGCGCATCCCGCGGCATCGGCGCGGGCACGGCACTGGCCGTGTCGCAGTCTGGCGCGAGCGTTGTGCTGGTGGCGCGCTCCGCCGACGACCTGACGGCCGTTGCCGCTTCGCTTCCCGGACCCAGCCGGGTCGTCGTGGGCGCGGTGGAAGACCCTGCGGTGCCCGCGCAGGCGGTTGTGGCCGCGGCCGAGATGGGCGACCTGTGGGGGCTGGTGAACAACGCCGGCATCTCGCCCGCCTACGCCCCGACGGCTGAGACCCCGGATGAGGCCTGGGATGAGATCCTCACCGTCAACCTGCGCGCGGCGGCGGCTTTCGCCCGTGCAGCGCTTCCCGCCATGGTGGTTGCCGGCAGGGGCGGCCGGGTTGTGAACCTGTCGTCCATTGCCGCCTTCGCCGGGCTGCCCAACCTTGTGGCCTATAACGCCACCAAGGCGGCGCTCGATGCCATGACCCGCACGATGGCCGTGGAGTACGGCCCCGCGGGCATCACCGCCAACTCGATCGCCCCCGGCACCATCACCACGGAGATGGTGCAGCAGATGATGGACACCACCCCTGCCCTGGCAGAGAAGTTCGTGAGCAAGACGGCGCTCGGGCGCGTGGGCTCGGTTGACGAGACCGCGTGGCCGATCGTGTTCCTGCTCTCAGACGCCTCGGCCTTCATGACGGGGCAGGTCATGCTCATCGACGGCGGTCGTCTGGCCGCCGCCTGACCAGGGGGGATTCGCATGCGGGTCGTCATCGCAGGGGCCGGAACCGCCGGGTGCGTTCTGGCTGCGCGGCTGTCCGCCGACCCCGGCATCGAGGTAGTGCTGCTGGAGAGCGGGCCCCACTACCGCCCGGGTGAGTGGCCGCCTGAGCTCTCGCACGCCTACCGCATCGTCAAGGAGACCCACGACTGGGGCTTCACGGCGCAGGCCGGTGCGTCCCCCCGCGGCGTACACGTGCCTCGTGGGCACGTGGTGGGCGGCTCGTCCATCACCAACGCGGCCATCGCCTTGCGCGGCCTGCCCGAGCACTACGACGACTGGGCCACCTTCGCCCCGGGGCTTGACTGGCAGGCCATGCTGCCGTGGTTCCGGTTCATCGAGACCGACACCGACTTCGGCGACAAGCCGTACCACGGCGACCACGGGCCCATTCCCATCGCGCGCCACCCGCGCGACACCTGGTATCCGCTGATCGAGCGCTTCGCCGAGGCCGCGGTTGCACGGGGTCACGAGTGGGTGCCCGACCACAACGCGCCCGGGGCGGTGGGCATCGGCCCCACGCCCTTCAACATGCGTGATGGCACGCGGCAGACGCCGGCTGATCACTACCTCGACCCGGCGCTCCCGCGCGACAACCTCACCCTCGAGGTGGGCGTGCGCGTGGATCGCCTGGTGTTCGACGGCATGCGGGCCACGGGACTCGAGGCCATCCGCGAGGCCACCGGCGAGCGGGTCACCTTCGAGGCCGATCACGTCATCCTGTGCCTTGGCACCTACCAGAGCCCGGCGGTGCTGCTGAGGTCAGGCGTGGGCCCTGCCGACGCCATCACGCCGCATGGCATCGGGCTGGTGCACGAGTTGCCGGGTGTGGGCCGCGGCATGCAGGACCACCCCAAGATCTCCTACCGGTTCTGGATCGGCAGCGACATCCCCAAGTGGCCGCACCCGTGGATTCAGGCGCTGCTCACCTCGAAGGCCGAGGTGCACGGCGAGGAGCGGCTGTTCCAGGTGATGCCCTACGTGGGATTCGTGGACGGCGGGCACCGCATCAGCGAGTTCAACGTGCAGGTGGCCGACTCGCGCGGTCGCACGGGGCGCGTGGACATCCAGTCCACCAATCCCATG
>JBIIQA010000064.1:0-7902 GCA_044342355.1 Miltoncostaeaceae bacterium
TGCCCTAGACGGGCCCCTCCGCGTGCGCGGCGCTCCCGCGCCGTGATCCCGCAAATGTGGCGATGAGTGCGCCGAGGGTGATGAGGATGAGCCCTGTCACCTCGCCGCCGGTCGTCACGGCATCGAGGAACGCAAACGACAGCAGGGCGGTGGCGACCGGCGCCAGCACTCCCTCCGCTCCCACGACGTTCGCGCTGATCCGCGAGAGCGCCCAGGAGCGTCCGAGGATCGGCACCAGCTGGGCACCGAGCGCCCCGAGCGCGAGTTCGCCGATCTGCTGCGGCGAGAGGATGAAGGCCGACGTGCCCTCGAGCACGAGCCCGACGGTCAGCGCCACGACGGCGGCGGCCACTGCCGACGCGAGGGACACGTCGATCACGTTCGCGCGCGACAGCGCGGCCTGCGTGAAGATGAGGGACAGGGCGAACACCACTGCGGAACCGAGTGCGAGTGCGACCCCGAGGGGCTCGCCCATCGCGCCGGAGGCGGCGGTGAGTACCCCGGTGATGATGACCGCGACGGCCACGACGACACCCCAGCTGGGGCGGGTGCGGTAGACGGCCATGGTGAGGAGGACCACGGCGAGCGGTGCCGCCATGCTGAGGATCGTCGCCGTCCCGGAGCCGATCTCCGGCACTGCCTGAAGGTACAGGCTGAGGTTGACCACGTAGATCGCGCCGGCGGCCACGGCAAGGGCGATGCCCCTGGCCGTCGACGGCTGCGCAGGTCGACGTGATGCGCGCAGGATGCCGAGGCCGAGGGCGGCACCGAGTGCCAGCAGCCCCGAAAGCACGAAGGGAGTGTCGCGGTCCATGGCCACCGCGTTGGCCGCAAGGGACGAGATGCCGGCCACCAGCATGAGTACCGCGAAGATCGCGGCGACCACGATGGCCGGACGCTGCCGGTCCTCGCCGCCCTCCCGGTAGCCCGACAGCATGATGACGGCGGCCGCGAACAGGGTGACCGCGAGCATGGTGTTGACCGCCTCCTCGCCATCGGCCTGCCCCCCGAAGGGAGCGAATCCGCGGTCCGCCCCCCAGATCGCGAGCGCGGTGAGTCCGAGGATCGCCAACGTGCCCCACCGGATTCCGGCGCGGCCGGCGATACCCAGCGCCCCGAGGAGGGCCAGCGGGACGGCGATTCCGACGGGCACGAGGAAGCCGAGGGCGCCGATGGCGAGGACCAGCACCGTGAAGGCGGCTGCGATCCCGTGGTGCAGCTCGGCGGCGATGTCGACGGAGGGATCGGTCCACGCGAGCAGGAATGCGCCGCCCACGAGGAAGCCCGCCATGTAGCCGAGCATCAACCAGGCGACGATGGTGGCCACGCCCTGGCCCGCGGGCACCGCCCCGTGCGCGACGGTCGCGACGGTCGCGGCGACGCCGCCGGCGATGCTGATGACCGCTGCCACACCCGCGAAGCGCATGGACGAGGCCAGGTCGCGGAGCCAGCCCCCGTTTCCGCGCTGGAGCCAGGATGCCCCGAGCACGCACACCGCGGCGTGGATGGCGACCGAGACGAGGACCAGCGAGAGGCTCCTCTCGCTCATGATCCACTGCCCGAGCGCATCGCCGATCGCGACCGCCGGCCAGAATGAGCGTCCGAAGCGCGTGAGGAGAGCCACACCGACGCCGGGCACGAGCAGGATCGGCGTGATGCCCAGGTCGGTGAGGGCGATCGCGTATGACAGGAGGGCCGCGATGAGAGCCACGAGCCCGATCGCGCCCGCGGTGGCCCACCATCGCCGGTCGCCGAGGGATGGGCGGGCGGGGAGGAGTCCGTTCATTGCGGGATCCGGCGGCACGGGAGATCCGGGATCCGGCGCTCGTCGGGGGAGGGGCGCTCTCACGCGGGGCACCCTAACGCGAAGGGCCCGCCTCCACTGGATGACGGGCCCTTCGGATAGCGGGGGCAGGATTCGAACCTGCGACCTTCGGGTTATGAGCCCGACGAGCTACCAGACTGCTCCACCCCGCGGCGGTTTCCACAATGTAGCACCGCACCCGTATCGCTGGACACCGGCCCGTGCCGACCTAGGGTGGCCCCATGACCATGAATTCACGTAAGCGCATCGTCATGATCGCCCATGACAACCGGAAGCGCGACATGCTCGACTGGGCACGGGCCAACTACGAGGTACTGCGGCATCACGAGCTGCACGCCACGGGCACGACGGGCGGGCTGGTGGCCGACGATCTGGACCTCGACGTGCACCGGTTCCTGTCCGGCCCCCTCGGCGGTGACCAGCAGGTGGGAGCGGCCCTCGCCGAGGGCCGGCTCGACATCGTCATCTTCTTCTGGGATCCGCTGGAGCCCCAGCCGCACGACGTCGATGTGAAGGCGCTGTTGCGTATCGCCGTGGTGCACAACTGCCCGATCGCGTGCAATCGCGCGACGGCGGACTTCCTGCTCACGAGCCCCCTCATCGCAGAGGACTACACGCCGGCCGACTCGCCCGGTGACCTCGCGCCGGAAGAGCGATCGATCGCCGATGTGGGGATGGCGGTCAGGTCGTGAGCATCACCGGGTCGCCCACGGCGACCCATCCGGGCTTCACGACACGGCAGTAGACGCCGAAGAAGTTCTCGCGTTCGCGCGCGATGGCCGCGAGCACACGGGTGTCGCGCTCGATGGTGTCGGGATCCCACGTGGTCACGGCGCACCGCTCCGTGTCGATGACCACGTCGATCTCGGCGTCGGCGCCGAAGCGGATGCGGTGCCCCGGCCATGCGGCCTCCGAGAACGCCATGCCGTCGTCGGTCTCCACCACCACGTTCGCGCGGAAGCGCCGCCGGTCGACCTCGTCGCCGAGCCACTCTGACATCTGGGCGATGGAGGCCTCGGTCACCACGTGCACGGGTGCCGCGTCGTGGATCGCCATGGGGGATCGCACCACCATGAGCGGGTCCTCGGGGTCCCGGCCCAGATGCTGTCGGATGTCGTCGGCGAGCGCGGGATCATCCCAGGCCCATCGACTGCCTCCGGGGGCTTCCACCGTCACGTCCTCGCCGCGCGCGGGATCGCCGAACCTCGCCTGGTAGCCCAGCAGCGCCGGTGCCCGCCGCGCCGTCATGGGCCGACCGTCGGCCGGATCCATCACCGCGCACCTGCGGTCGCCGAGAAACCCGAACGGCCCGAGGAACACCCGTCGACCGCGCTCCCCCCCGAATGACTTCACCGGGAAGCGCCAGAGGTCGGACACCACGCCCACCCGCATTTCGCTACGTCGTCACGATCAGGTCATCACGATCGCGAGGACGATCACGAGGATCAGTATCAGCGCCAGCACCGCGTAGATGAGGCGCACGGCGCGGTTCGCCCCGATCGCCACCACCCGGGCGTTCTCACGCTTCTTCGCGATGGTCTCCGGATCGGTGTCCCGCTCCGGCCAGTCGTCCTCGTCGTCGTCCCAGCCCATACCCGGAGAGTACTCGCCGAGGTGCCGTGTTCACGTTGCGCGTGACCGGCGGGGGGACATGCCCCCACCGAAAAAGCGCGGACAGGCGGAGGACTCCGGCCGGTGGCCGGGGCCCTGCCGCACTGCTGTGGTTATCGGCGGGGGCATGTCCCCCCGCCGGTCCCCATGGTCCTACGCGACCTCGGCGAGGCCGCGCACGTCCACCATGCCGGCGAGCTTCTGCAGCGCCTGGTTCTCGATCTGGCGGATGCGCTCGCGCGTGACGTTGAACGTGCGGCCCACCTCGTCGAGCGTGCGGGGCTGCTCGCCGCCGAGGCCGTAGCGGAGCTCGAGCACGCGGCGCTCGCGGTACGACAGCGAGTTGAGCACGTCCTGCAGGGCTTCGTTGCGCAGCGTCTCGTTGGCGGCCGCCTCGGGTGAGATGGCCTTCTCGTCGGCGATGAACTGGCCGAACTCCGACTCCTCTTCGTCGCCCACGGGCTTCTCGAGGGAGACCGGCGTCTGCGCGCTGCGGCGGATCGACTCGACCTCGGCCTCGGTGAGGCCGATCGAGGCGCCGATCTCGGCGTTGCTCGGGTCGCGTCCGAGCTCGGCCAGCAGCTTGCGCTCGGTACGGTTGATCTTGTTGAGCTTCTCGACCACGTGCACGGGCATGCGGATCGTTCGGCCCTTGTCGGCGATGGCACGGGCCACGGCCTGCCGGATCCACCACGTGGCGTACGTGGAGAACTTGTAGCCCTTGCGGTAGTCGAACTTCTCGGCGGCGCGCACAAGTCCGAGGGTGCCCTCCTGAATCAGGTCGAGGAAGGCCAGCCCCTGGTTGCGGTAGTTCTTCGCGATCGACACCACCAGGCGCAGGTTGCTTTCGACCATCTTCTGCTTGGCCTGAAGGTCGCCCTCCTCGATGAGCTTCGCAAGTTCGACCTCCTGACGCGCCGTGAGCAGCGGGATGCGCCCGATGTCACGGAGGAAGAGTTGCAGCAGGTCCGTGGTGCTCTCGGCCTTCGCAGCGACGCGGCGCGGGCGTTCGGCCTCCTCGGCCAGCTTCGCGCGCCGTTCCTGGGCCTCGGGCTCCTCGAGGAGCTCAACGCCCATCTCATCGATGTGGGTGTAGAGCGCCTCGGCGTCCTCCTGAACGAGGTCCATGCCCTGCAGCGCCTCGGCGACCTCCTCGATGCCGAGGAAGCCCTGCTCCTGTCCACGCGTGAGGAGTACCTGCATCTCCTCGTTGCCCACGATCTCCTTGAGCGTCATCTCTTCCCGTCTCCTCCGGCCCGGCTGTCGCCGGACGACTCGTCGTCCGATCCGACGCGACATGCGCACATCGGACTCCTCGATGCCGATTACGACCTCGATGCGCCCGGAAGGCGGGTCAATCACCCGAGATCCGGACCCTTCGCCTGCTCACCCGCGGACCATGGCCCATTCGGGGATCCGACGTGCCGGGATGGACTCCCCGCACACTGCTGATCGGCAGTTTCCCGACCGGGCCTTATGGACCGGTTAAGTCGTTCGCGTGGGAGGGTAAACATCCTTCCGTCCGGTGTGACGGGCGAACGGGCGGGTGCTTACGGAATCGTCACCCGTTCGACTGCGTCTTCGCCTGATCCGCGATGCCCCTGAGCAGGGCCGTCGCCGTCCGGCCGATGGGCGAGCCGGGGTCGATCTCCACCACGCGCTTCCACGATGACAGCACGTCCGGGCCGTCGCGCCGGTAGGTGGCCAGCCATCCGCGGTTGAACCACGCGAGTTGGCTGCCGGGGTTTGCGCGGGTGAGCGCCGTGAGGCGGGCTGTTGCGCGCGCCATCCCGGCATCGCCCGTCGCGGCGTCTGCCATTGCGAGGCCCACGGCGGGGGCGAGCGCATCGGGTTCCACTGCCTGCGCGCGGCGGAAGCTGTCCGCGGCGGCCTGCTGCTCGCCGGCGCGCTGCTCGGCCGCACCCAGGCGCACCAGCGATGCGGCGTCGTCATCACGCGCATCGGCCCGGTAACGGGCGACCTGCGCCGATGCGGTGAGGCCGGCGATGTCGTCCGGAACCGGCTCATCCACCACCATTGCGAGCGGGGGGAGTTCGGTGGGCCCTGTGAGCTCCTCGCCAGGCGCGGCAACAACGCCCACGACGATGGGCTGGGCCGGATCGGGGGCCGCGAGATCGGTGCTGCCACCGAGGGAGAGGGCGACCGCGATGACCGCGCCTGCGACGACGAGCCCTGCCACGAGGACGCCGATGATCTTCCCGGGGTTCATCTCAACCCAGTGTGCCAGCGCCGGGGTCGCCGATGCGCTGGTCGGTCACGCCGCGCCCGAGGGCGGGACGTCCGTCCCCTCAGGGGCGCGGTGGCACGAGGGCACCGAGTGCGTCGCGGATGGGCGCCAGTGGCATGCGCCCCACGCCTTCGCCGATCCAGCCGCCGTCGGTGCGACCCGCGATGCCGGTGGGCATGCCGGGCACCTCGCCCGCATCGATGCACAGCCGGGCGTCGATGGCCAGATGCGCGCAGGCGATAACGCCCTGGTCGCCCGTCCACGGCGCGGCATCTGCGGCGGATCCTTCGCCGGCGAACACGCCGTCGTCCGCGATGGGGGCGGGCGCCGTGAACCACGTCCCCGGTAGGCCGGCGAGCATCACCGCGACATCGGTGCCGTTGCCCGACATGCCGACGACGAGGCTTGACCGCGGGGGCCCCATCGCCGACTGGAGGGCCGCCCGCGCCGCGGCTGCGAGCACCGGGAGCGCGAGGCGGTCTGATGAGGCGGTGATGGCGGTGAGGGCAGGAACGGCATCGAGTGCGCGGGTGGTCATGCCGGGGAGCAGCGCCTCCAGCAGCAGCAGCGACGCTGCACGGGGATGCACGGTGGGCACGTCCCCCATGTCGCGGGATGTGCGCGCGAGCGCGGCGAGGTCGATGGGGCCGGTGAGGCCGAGCGCGGCCGCCGCACCCGGCGCCAGGCGGTCGGCCAGGAGGCGCTGGCGGGTGAGCGCCTCACGCGCGGGAACGTGCGCACCCAGCCCATCACCGGCCCCATCGGACATCGGGGCCCAGGCCTCCGCCCCGGTCTCCTCGTCGCGCACGGCCCACACGGCCATTGAGGGTGAGAGCACGCCGCACATGGGAATGGCCACCCCGTGGGCGTCTGCCGAGGCGAGGGCGATCTCTCCGCCCTCAAGGAGGACGGCCGCCGCGCCCTGATCGGCGGCCCAGCCCTCCAGCATCGCGGCCCGCGCCACGCGCGAGCGCAGCGCCGGTCCCATGTGTTCCCAAGCGCACGGCGGGCCGGGGTGCAGGATGACCCGCACATCCATGCCCGGCACGAGATCGGCGGCGATGCCTGCAGCCACGAGATGCGGGCGCGCGGCGTCGAGCAGCGCGAGGGCCTCGCGGTTGCCCACCTCGACATCGTCGTCGGCGTAGGCGCGGGTGAGCAGGGCGACATCGGCCAGATCGCCGCGGGCCGGGGGCGTCCAGTCGATGATGACGGGTTCGATGCCCTGCTCGCGCAGGCCATCGTCGACATGCGGTGCACCGATGGTGGCGATGGCGAGTGCCATGGGTGGATGGTAGGGGCGGGGTCGGCCGCGCCCGCCCGCGCTAACCGAAAAGGAAGGCGAACCCCACGGCGATGCCGAGCACCACGACCCCTGCCCGGAAGAGCCTTTCGTTGAGGTGCTGCACTGTCTTGCCGCCGATCCACCCACCGGCCAGTGCCCCCATACCCATCAGAATGCCGGCCATCCAGTAGACGTGGCCGGTGAACGCGAAGAAGACCGCCGCGGCCCCGTTCGCGCAGAGGGAGATGAGGAGCTTCAGCGCGTTGAGGCGGTTGAGTGTGTCGGTGAGCATCAGGCCCATGACCGCGATGGTCACGATCCCGAGGCCCGCCCCGAAGTACCCGCCATAGACCGTGGCCAGAAAGATGGCGACGATGAGGAGCGGCAGGGCCATCTCCCCGGT
The DNA here is from genome assembly GCA_044342355.1 of Miltoncostaeaceae bacterium. Taxonomy (GTDB): domain Bacteria; phylum Actinomycetota; class Thermoleophilia; order Miltoncostaeales; family Miltoncostaeaceae; genus SYFI01. Next base: position 7,373 of record JBIIQA010000064.1, read on the forward strand.
GTCGCCGCGAGCGCCCACGGTCACGCGCCGCAACGGGGTCTGGAATGCCAGCAGGGCCGTGGCCGAGAAGATGAGCCATGGCACGATCTGCGTGAAGAGTTCCGCCCCCGTGGCAAGCAGAAGAACGGCGCCGGTGACGCCGCCGAGGATCGCGGTGACCGAGAGGATGCGGGCGAGGCGCCGGCGTCCGAGGAAATCGCGGCGTTGCGCGTAGACACCACCCGCATAGCCCGGCGACAGGGCGACCGCATTGGTGATGTTGGCGTCGAGGGGGGGGATGCCCACGGCTGTGAGCATGGGGAACGTGACGAGCGTGCCGCCGCCCGCCACGGAATTGACGAAGCCGCCGCCGATGCCCCCGAGCAGGGAGAACGCCAGGGCCCAGAAGCCGAGATCCACCACGTGGGCGAGCATGCCACGGACAGACGGGGAGCGTCCGCTACGGTGCCGCCTCGACATGGCGGCTACAGACCACTCCCGTTCTCTGCTTGGCCGCCTCGGGCGCGGATGCGCCCGTCACCGGTGGTGGG
>JBIIQA010000065.1:0-7775 GCA_044342355.1 Miltoncostaeaceae bacterium
CTGCAGAAGGTGGTCGATGCGCGCGAGTGCCTCGTCGGACATGACAGACACGATACGCCGCCGCAGGCTGGTACCGTCCCGGACCGCGGGGGATTAGCTCAGCTGGGAGAGCGCCTGCTTTGCAAGCAGGAGGTCGTCGGTTCGATCCCGTCATCCTCCATCCCGCCCCCTCCGGGGCACGATCGGCGCTTCATGCCTCGGCCGCAGGCGTGGGAGAGGGGTCGTCTCCCCGGGCAAATGCCGCCATGCGCGGCAGTACGTCACGGGCCTCGGGGAACAGGGTGCGCGCCATCGCGAAGTCGTGGATTGCACCCTCCACCTCGATGATCTCGCAGGCCGTCCCCGCCGCGTGGCACCGGCGGGTGAAGTCGCGGCACTCCCACAGCATCAGCTCGGCGTCACCCACCGTGATGAGCATGGGCGGGAGTCCGCCTGCATCGCCGAATGCCGGCGATATGCCGGGATCGCGCCGGTCGCGGTCACCCGCGTAGGCGACCGCGTACTCGTCAAGGCGGTCGAGCCCCAGCATCGGGTCGACGTGCTGGTTGGCGAGCATCCCGGGGTGGCTCAGCGTGAGGTCGAGCCACGGTGAGGACAGGACAATCGCGCGCGGCAGCGCGGCGCCGGAGTCGCGCATGCGCATCGCGGCGGCGACCGCCAGCCCACCACCTGCGCTGTCCCCCGCCAGCACCCAGTCGCCGTCGATCCCCGCACACGTTGTGACGACCTGCTCGAGGGCCACCGGGAACCGCGCCTCGGGAGCGCGGTCGTAGAGCACGACGAGCCCCGCCATGCCCGTGGCCTCGCACATGGCGGAGAGCCAGTCCCAGTGGCCCGGCCCCGGGCCGAACACGTAGGCGCCGCCGTGGAGGAACACGATCGTCCCGCCCGCACGGTTTCCCGGGTGCAGCCACGTCGCCGGCACGCCGGCAAAATCGGCGGGTGCGACGAGGCCGGCGTCGGTGAACGCCGCCGGGGCCTCGCGGGCGTCGAACACCCGCAACCTGTCGATGGGTGCCGCGTCGCCGCGGTAGCGCCGCCTCATCGCGGGAAGCAACCAGGGGGCCATCTGCATCGGGATGCTCGGGACGGGAATTCTCCGGATCGTCGGGCGGCTGCCCCGGATGGTATTGCCTCCGGCCAGCCCTGTTCCCGGTACCCTCCGGCCATGGCCAATGACTTCGAAGTGAGCATCGAGGTATCCGCGCCCGCCGATCAGGTGTGGGCCCTTGCCGGTGACCCCGTTCGCATCATCGAGTGGTTTGACCCGGTGACGGAGATCCGGATCGAGGCTGACCGCCGCATCGCGACGATGGGCAACGGTGCGGTTCTGGTGGAGCGCCTCACGGCTCGCGACGACGTGGCGCGCACGTATTCGTATGAGGTGGTGGAGGGTATCCCCGGCCTCACCAGTCATCGGGCGACGATCCGCGTGGAGGAGTCGCCTGCAGGCAGCCGCGTGCTCTGGCGCCAGGTCGCCACGTCCGATGTGGAGGGCTACGACATCGAAGCCCGTCTCGCCGGGGTGATGAGCGCCGGTCTCGTCAACCTCAAGGCCGCCCTCGAGGCCTGAGCGTCCTCGTCCTGTTCGACATCGACGGGACGCTGCTGCACGGCCGGCCGGAGGGGCATACGCAGGCCATGGTCGAGGCCATGACCGCGGTGTGGGGCGTGCCCGCCGTACCGGATGACATCTGGCGCGTCGAGCCGGCGGGACGTACCGATCGCGAGATCGCGCGCATGGTCCTCCACGCGCACGGGGTGCCCGATGGCGATATCGACGCGCGCACTGTGGAGTGGATGGCCCTCGCCGTGGAGATCCACGATCGGGTGATCACGCAGCATCCGGTACCCATTGCGGCTCCCGACGCTGATTCGGTTGCGGGACGGCTGCGGACGGAGGGTGCCGACGTCGCGCTCGTGACCGGCAACCTCGAGGAGATCGGCCGCGCCAAGGTGGCAGCCGCGGGGCTTGGCCACCATTTCGCGCCGGGCCGGGGGGGATTCGGCTCCGACGCCGAATTGCGGGCCGACCTGGTGCGGCTGGCCCGCGCACGCGCGGAGGCCGATCACGCCGATCATGAGGTGGTGGTTGTGGGGGACACCCCCCGCGACATCGCGGCTGCCCGGGCCGCCGGGGTGCGGGTGATCGGCGTCACCACGGGGGCGCACGATGCCCGCGCGCTGGCCGATGCCGACGCCGTGGTGCCCGACCTCAGCGGTGCGCTCGCCGTGCTGCTGGCGTGATGCCCCCGCGGTGAGGTTGTCCCCCGGGCGAATACCCCGACGGTGACTTCATCCCACTGCACAAGGAGCCCCGACCGGGGTCCTCATAGCCTCGGCAGCGCAATGGAGGCCTGCGCCTCCCCGTCCTCAATGAAGGAGAAGCGTCTCATGCGCCAGAGGTCCTTCCGGCATGCAGTGGCTGCAGCGGGTGTGCTGCTCCTCGGCCTGCCCGGCCTCGCGATGGCACAGGATGCGCCGAGCAGCACCGACATCGCAGTGAACTCGATGTGGGTGGTCCTCGGTGCGATTCTCGTGCTGTTCATGCAGGCAGGTTTCGCGATGCTCGAGATCGGGCTCTCGCGGATGAAGAACGCCGGTGCAGTTGCCGGCAAGATCGTGATCAATCTTTCTATCGCCATCATGATGTTCTGGGCGACGGGGTTTGCACTCGCGTTCGGTGATGGTGATGGATTCTGGGGAAACATGGGTTGGTTCCTGAACGCGACGGACGCGGCGGGTGACACCAACTCCCTCGGCCTGAACTCGTTCATGAACGCGATCGGGGCCTACAACATCCCGGTCGAGGCCTTCTTCTTCTTCCAGGTGGTGTTCGCCGCGGTGTCGCTGGCCATCGTGTTCGGCACGATGCTCGACCGCACCAAGTTCATCGGGTACATCATCTTCGCCATCGTCTACACGGGCCTGATCTATCCGATCGTCGCCCACTGGACGTGGGGCGGCGGCTGGCTCGCCCAGGACGGCTTCCTGGACTTTGCCGGGTCGTCGATCGTCCACCTGCAGGGCGCCCTCGCGGCACTGGTGGGGACCCTGGTCCTCGGGCCACGCATCGGGAAGTTCAGAGACGGCAAGCCACAGCCGATTCCCGGTCACTCGATCCCGCTCTTCATGCTGGGCGTGATCATCCTGTGGGTCGGCTGGATGGGCTTCAACGCCGGCTCCACGCTCGGCGCAGTCGGACTGAACTTCGCCGACATCGCCGTGAACACGAACCTGGCAGCCGCCGCTGGCGTCATCGGCGCCACCCTTGGCGCGCTGCTCATGTTCCGCACGCTGGATGTCTCGCAGATGGGTAACGGTGCGATCGCCGGCCTCGTGGCCATCACGGCCCCGTGTGCTTTCGTCGACCCGTGGGCCGCGGTGGTCATCGGTGTCGTCGCCGGATTCATCGCACCGCCGATCGTCGTGCTGCTCGACAAGATGCGCATCGATGACCCGATCGGGGCCATCCCGGTGCACGGCATCGCCGGCATCTGGGGCACCCTGGCCATCGGCGTGTTCGCCACCGAGGGCCGTATCGGCGAGCTGGGCGTTGGCCCGGGCCTCGTCTACGGCGGCAGCGGCGAGCAGCTGTGGGTGCAGTTCTATGGAATCCTCGCCACCATCGCGTTCACCGGCGCCGCATGCCTGATCGTGTTCCTCGCGATCAAGTACACGGTCGGTCTCCGCGTGAGCGAGGAGGAGGAGCTCGCGGGTCTGGACATCTCGGAGCACGGGATGTACGGCTACCCCGAGCAGTTCATCGAGGTCCCCGGGGCGTTCCCGGAGTCCACCAGGCACAGCGCCGGCATGGCGACTCTGTCCCGTCCCACGACCAAGTCTGACTAGGAGGAGGCGAACGTGAAGAAGATCGAGGCGTACATCCGCCACGAAGCGTTCGATGAGATCCGGAACCGGCTGGCCGCCATGGGGCTTCCCTCCATGTCGATCAGCGAGGTGAAGGGGTCTGGTCGCCAAGGCGGCTACACCGAGAGCTACCGGGGTGCGAAGACGACCATCTTCATGCGTCCCAAGCTGAAGCTCGAGGTGGTCATCGACGATTCCGACGTGGACCGCGCGGTCGATGTCATCCTCGAGCTCGCCCATACGGGCGAGCCCGGGGACGGCAAGATCTTCATCATCCCGGTGGACGACGCAGTACGCGTGCGCACCGGGGAACGCGGGGACATCGTCCTCGCATCCCACCCGGACGACGCGCCCTAGGCGGGGTCCACCTGCGGTGATGCGGTTCCCGGGGAGCCCCCGTCCGAGATGGGCGGGGGCTCCCCGTCGTTCCGCTCCGGTGCGTTGGCCGGCAGGATCAGGGTGAACCGGGCACCGCCGGTGGGGGAGCCATCGGCGGTGACGTCACCGCCGAGCGCACGCGCGAGCTGCCGTGCGATCGCGAGCCCGAGGCCCGAGCCGATGTGACCCCCCGGTGTCTCCGCCGACCGGAATGGCTCGAAGATGGCTTCCCGCATCTGCGGCGAGATGCCCGGCCCGGTATCGCTCACCTGGGTCACCATTCCCCCGTCGGCGCTGGGGACGGCTGACAGCGTGATGGTGCCGCCCGCGGGGGTCCAGCGGATGGCGTTGTCGATGAGGTTGCCGATCACCTGCTGCACGCGATCCGGGTCGGTGATGATGTCGGGGAGCTCGACGATCTCGGTGACGAGCGCCACGCCCGCGGCGTCGGCCGCGGATGACAGCGCGTCAGCCGCGGAGCGCACTGGATCGGCACCGTTGACCGGCACGAGGTTGACGCGGAAGCGATCGGCGTCGAGGCGGGCGAGGTCGAGCAGGTCGGTGACCAGTACCTCGAGGCGGTTGGCCTCGGACGCGATCGCGCCGAGCGATCGCGGGATGGCGTCCTCCGGGACGACGCCATCCGCGAGCGCTGATGCGTGCCCGCGGATGGCGGTGAGGGGCGTGCGCAGATCGTGGGTGACCCGCATCAGGAACTCGCGGGCCAGGCGGTCGCGCCGCGCCAGCTGGCGCACCATGGCATTGAACGACCGCGCGACAGCGTCCAGCTCCTCGGCGCCGCCGACTTCGACGACCTCGGTGCGCAGGTCGCCCTCTGCGACCCGCCGGGCGGCGTCCTCGAGGTCGCGCAGCGGACGGGTGGCGCGCCGGGTGGTCCAGAGCACGAGGACGACGGCGATGAGCAGGCCGAGGATCGTTGCCACCAGAACCGGCCCGAGCACGTCACCCCATGATGCCGCCACCTGTGCCTGGGGGCGGGTGAGGACGATCGCACCGAGGTAGCGCCCGCCCACCGTGACGGGTGCCGCGGCGGCGAAGGTGGGCGTGCTGGCCCCGGTGGGAGTGAATCCGAATGCCTGAGAGCCGTCGCGCACGAGGGCAGTCGGGTCGAGGTCGCGCGCAACGGTCTCGGGGAGTCCGCCTGTGGGGTCGCTGCCTCCGGGAGTGAGGGCGAGGCCCACGTAGAAGAGACGGGTGCTCGGGCCGGCCAGCTCCTCGAGGTTGCCGATCGGCTCCTCCGTGCGGAATTCCTCGCCGGTCTCGAGGGCCGTCTCGGCCCGTGCCGACACGATGCCCGCAATCGCCCGGGCCTGACGATCGAGCTCGGCCCGCGCCTGATCGGTGGCCTCTCCACGGATGAGCGAGACGGCGATCGCCGCGAACAGCAGGGCGGCGACGATGAGGCCGGCCACGGCGCCGAGCGCGACGCGGCCCGAGAGGCTCGCCCATGGCCGCCGGCGGGCCGGCGGCGTGGTCACCGCCGCGCCGGGACCTTGTAGCCGGTGCCCCACACGGTCTCGATGGGACAGGAATCCCCGAGCTTGCGGCGCAACTGGCGCACGTGCACATCGATTGTGCGGCTGTCTCCGAGAAACGTATAGCCCCACACCTTCTCGAGCAGCTGCTCGCGGCTGAGAACCAGCCCCCGTGCCTGCACAAGCGCGGTGAGCAGATCGAACTCCTTGGGGGTGAGCGAGACCTCGTCGTCCCCGACAAACACCTCCCGCGGGCCGATCTCGATGCGCAGATCGTTGACCTCGAGCACCGGCGGGAGATCGGGGTCGACGACCTCGGCCTGGCCCCCGGCCCGCCGGAGCACGGCACGCACGCGGGCGACGAGCTCGCGCGGGTCGAACGGCTTGGTGACGTAGTCGTCGGCGCCGAGCTCAAGGCCCACGACCTTGTCGACCGCATCGTCGCGTGCCGTGAGCATGAGGATGGGCATCGCCCCGCCGCTCTGGCGTATGCGACGCGTCACCTCGAAGCCGTCGACCCCCGGCAGGTTGAGGTCGAGCAGCAGCAGGTCGGGACGCTCCACCTCGATTACATCGAGGGCGGTGTCCCCCCGCTCGGCCACCTCGACCCGGAAGCCGGCGGCCTCAAGGTACATCTTCGCGAACGAGGCGATGTTGGGCTCATCCTCGGCGATGAGGATGAATGGCTGTTCATCAGAGGAGCCCATCTGCCCCTCGGAGGTTAGCGGGGTCGCCGGGACGTCGATCCCAGGGGTAGCGCGATGGCTGCCATGGGCCAGCTCTCGACCCGCCGGCTGTTGACGCGGAAGGTACCGACGCCATCGAGCTTCACGGTGCCGGTACCGGTGATCGACAGGGTGACGTTGCCGTCCCCGCGGAATGAGGCGCTGACGTTGCGGCCCTCGATCGAGACACGCTGCTCATCGCCGGGCTGGAAAGCCATGGTGCGCACTTTGGTGCGGACCTGACCCTTCGCGCGTCGCGGGAACTGCATGCGCTTTCCACCGAGGATGACCCGGGCGTCGCCACCGCGGTCGGTGACGGTGACATTCATTCCACCGACGTCACCGAATGCCAGGAACGACCCGTTCACCCGCACCGACCCGGCGCCGTCCACGTAGATCAGTCCGCCGATGCCCCCGGGCGACGATTGGTCCGCGTGGCGCTGCTGGTCGGACGATGCGAGGGCGGTGGGGGCGACCGCGATGGTCGCGACCACTGCGAGAGATGCAATCAGGGATCGGTTCACGGGATGATCCTCTCTCGCCCTCGTGTCGGGGGCGAGGTGCTGGCGTAAGGCCTTTGTTAGCCCTTACATGCCCTATGGCTCGAGGTTGATGCCCTCTTCCACCTTCACGGGCTCCTGCGTGGTGGGCTGGAGCGGCACATCGTCCTCAACTGCGGCTGCCGGGGCGGCCTCCCGTGCGGGCGTGGTCGCCGCCTCGCCTTCGGGTACCGGCCGCGGGCCATCGCCCATGTACGCCCAGATGATCTCGCCGCAGTCGGGGCAAGGGGGGAGCGTGCCGCGGTTGTTGATGCGGAACTGGCAGGCAACGCACGCGTGGATGCCGGCCACCTTCTGGCCCGCGTGGAAACACGGCTTGCCGAGGCGCCGTTCGGCGTCCTGCGCCCCCTGCGCGGGGGACAAGCCCTTCGTCTGCGGCGCGGCGGTCCTGCCCGGGCCCTTTGTCGGTCCGCTGGTGCCCATCTCCCTAACCCCCGTCACGTATAACCTGCGTCCGGGTTGGATCTTACCGCGACACGCCAGCCCCATATTGATGGTCCCGTCCGGCGGAGGGCAGCGGATGCGCATCGCGTGCGCGCAGGTCAACACGGTCGTCGGCGACCTCGGGGGCAACCTCGACCGGGTGCGTGAATCCATACGGATGGCGGTCGGCGCGGGTGCGGCACTGGTGCTCACCCCCGAGCTTGCACTCACCGGATATCCGCCTGAGGACCTCCTCCTCCGTCCGTCGTTCGCCGACGCCTCGCGTGAGGCACTCGATGCCCTCGCGCATGACGTCACCGAGG
>JBIIQA010000066.1:0-7695 GCA_044342355.1 Miltoncostaeaceae bacterium
CCGTGGATGGCCATCACCGCAGGGGTCATCGTTCTGGCCTCGTTGCTCATCCCTCTCCTCACCCGGTGAGCGCCCACCTCGACTGCCCCCTCTGCGGGGCGGTGGTCGTGGACGCGGGGGACGACATCACCCCGGGTGCGTGCCCGCAGTGCGCCGCCCGGTACGAGGGGGGAGAGGGTTCGGCCCCCGACGCCGTGCGCGCCGCGGTGGCCGCGTTCGGCGCCACCGACCTCGATCCCGTGGCCGTGACCGATGCGGTGTTCCGCCTCACGCCGGCCCAGAGCGCCGAGCAGGGGGTGGCCATCACCTCCGATGAGCGCGACGACTTCTACCGCTGGTGGCTCTTCGTGCGCCCGGATGCCTCGGGTGATGTGATCCGCGTGATCGAGGGCGTGGCCACGGCGGAGTAGGGTGTGGGCAGGAGGACCCCCTCATGCCTTCCATCTCCCTCATTCCCACTGCGGTTCTCGTTGGCCTCGCGGCACCGGCTGTGGCGCTGGCAGGCGTGCCCGCCGGCGTGCTGAGCGTCCAGGTCGACCCGCGCGGTGGTGACGACGCCCGTTGCGCGCTGGTGCAGGGCCCCGATCCCCGGGGCGCGCTGGGCTGCCGCACCGTCGCCCGGGCCGCGGCGCTCGCCAACGGGGCGGTGCAGGCACGCCTGGTCAACGCGTACCTGGCTCCCGGCCGGCACGACGTCGACGTTCCGGTGCGGTTCACACGGGGCGTGCAGTTCGGCGGCCCCGGCGGTGTGCAGGCCGTGGTGAACATGACCGGGCAGGGATCCCTCTCGTTCGCCGGGGGCGTCATGGGCGGGCTGTTCGGCCTCACCGGCACGGCGGCCGGCACGTGGATCACCACCGCGGGCCCGGGTGGCGGCCTCTTCCAGATCACCGCGACACGGGCGCGTGCCGACGCGCCCACCATCCGGATGACGGGTGCCACGTCCACGATCCTGAGTTCCGTCGTCGTCGCGCAGGGCCACGGCGTGGCGGTGGAGATGCGGGGCGGTGGATACCTGGAGGACACCACGGTGTCGGGCGGGCGGTTGGCCCTGGGCACCCCCGGGGGCAACCCCGACCTGCAGGCGCCCAGCGTGAACGCATCCGTGCTGGCCGGCGGCCTGGTGTCGTGGGGCGGGGCTCCGGGCATCTACAACTCGGCGGTGTCGGTGCCGCAGTCATCGAACGCGCCGGCCATCGAGGTGCGTGATGAATCACCCGCCGCACCGGCCAGGGGCGACAACTACCCGCGCGTGGTGCTGTCGAGCGTGTGGCAGCGGGGGTGCGCACCGGCCATCGGCCTGTGGCGCCCGGCCAGGGCGGGTGGCCTTGCCCAGGTGCTGCTGGCGGGGTCGCTGGTGCGCGTGCCGGCGCCGGCCTGCGCCACCATCATCACGGGCGGGCTTGGCGCGGGCCCGGGGCGAACCGGGGCGTCGATCGCCAACAACTGGTTCGCGCCCACGCCCGGTCCCCTGCTGGTGAGCACGCAGGGCCTGGACGCCCTCGTGGCCGGCGCCGGCGCCGTTGGCGATCCGCGGGTGGAGGGCGGCCTGGCCGGGGCCGACTGGCCGGGCGGCATGATGCCGGCCGCGGGGTCGCCCCTCATCAACGCCGCCACCGACCCGTTCTCGCTGAACGTAGCCGAGATCATTCCGCAGTCGCTGTCCGTGCGCCGCTACGGCGAGGCCGGGGCGCGCCCCCGGGGGGCGGGCAGCCTGCGCAACCCGGCCCCCGACATCGGGGCCTACGAGCGCCCCGACCTGCTGGGTGCCGTGCCGGCGCCTCCGCCGCCCGGCCCGGATGGCATCGGCATCCAGCCGGATGGCCCCGGGGGCGGCCTGGCGCCGGTGGTGAACGACATGCCGGGGGCCATCCCGGCCGCCGGGGCCCCCACCGCGGGCGTGGATACCGGGCAGCGCACGTCGCTGCCGGGCACCCGCACGGTGGCCCGCGTGGCGGTGAGGGTTGGGCCAACCGCCGCCGTGACGCGCCCCCTGCGCGTGCGGGTGCGTGCGTTCCAGGCATCTCGCGTGGTGGTGGTGCTGCGCCGCGACTTCCGTGATGACGACCGGGTCAGGCGCTCGCGCGTGATCGGCCGCGCCGTGGCGCGGTTTGCGAAAGCGGGTACCCGCTGGGTGAGCGTGCCCCTCAACCCCGGGGCGCGTCGCGGGCTCGTGGGCGTGGCCGCAACGGCCCGCCAGCCCGGCCTCGACCCGGGATTCGCCCAGGCCGCAACCCGCCTGGTGGGTGCCGAGCCGGTGTCCATCTCCGCGCCGTCCGTGCTCGCCGCGGGAGCCAACCGGGTCACCGTCACCACCCGTCGTGGCGGCCGGGTCGTGGTGGTGGCGCGCACCGCAGCCGGCAGGGTGATTGGCCGGTCGGTGTTCGTGGCGCCGGGCGCGGGGCGCCGCACGGTGACGTTGCGGCTGGCGCCGGCGGGCCTCGTGACCGGCACCATCACCATGTCTGCGCGCATTGCGGGGGCCGACCCGGTGTCGATCACCCGGCCGGCCGGCTAGCGGGGGCGGCAGCCGCACCCGCACGCAGGGCCTGCACCGGATGCGGGCGGCATGATGCCCGCATGCCACTCAGCCGAATCGTCGCCGCAATCGACGGCACCCGCGCGGGTTATGAAGCCGCACGCCAGGCCGGTCGCCTCGTGAGCCCGGGAGGCACGGTGCGCCTGCTCGCCGTCGCCGATCCGTACTTCGCCGCCATGAACACCTGGGCGGGCCGCCGCCTGGTATCGGCCGAGGAGGTCGTGACCTCTGCGGGCGAGCACCTGGCCAGGCAGCGCCTGCTCGAGCGCGCCGCGGAGTCGGTGGAGGATGCCCGCCGTCAGTTGCCCAAGGGCCTCACCATCGAGACCGATGTGGTGGAGGGCGCCACGCATGACGTGCTGCTGGCCGCCGCTGGCGATGCCCGCGTGCTCGCGCTCGGCAGCCACGGGGGCGGTCGCATGACGGGCATGGTGCTCACCAGCACCGCCACCGACATGCTGCGTCACGCTCCCTGCTCGGTGCTGGTTGCCCGCCCGTCCTTCGACGAGGACCACTTCCCGTCGAGCATCGCCGTGGCAATCGATGGCTCGGATCCCGCCCTGCAGGCGTTCGCGGTGGCCCGCGAGATCGTGGCGAACTCCAAGGGGCGTACGCGCATACGCGCGGTCACCGCCGGCAGGCTCCCGAAGGGCGCCGTCGCGCCGGGCCCTCTGGGTGATGTCCCCGTGGAGGCCCTGCGCGGCCGCACGGTTGATGCACTCACCCGTGTGGGCGAGGGCGTTGACCTCATCGTCATGGGTGCCCGCGGCCTGCGTGGTGCCAAGGCCCTTGGCAGCGTGTCGGAACGCGTGGCGCACAAGGCGTCGGCATCCGTTCTGGTCGTCCGCCCGCACCAGTGATTCTGCATAGAGAGTCCGGCCTCGCCATTGGCGGGGTCGTGTGGATGCACCTGCAGGACGTACCGGGCGATATCCACCCGTGCGGCGAGGCAGCGTTCCCGCTCGACGGCGACCCCTTCGCGCTGATCGACGAGATCCACCTGAACGGCACGCAGGCGCTTCCCAGCCGCAACCCCGAAGCCGAGCGCACGTTCATCACTATCACTCCCGACGAGCCCGGTCTCGACACGCTGGCGGTCAGCGCCACCGGCGTGGCCGCGCTCATCCCGCGCCTCACCGGTGCTGAACTTCCCGACGTCGACGCGGGCCGGGCCGTCGGCCACCATCCGGCCCCGGAGGACATCGCCCGGGCGTGGGGGCGCTGGCTCTGCGCGCGCGATGCCTGGCGTCGCGCATTCCGCCAGGCCAAGGACGACCCCGGCACCACCTGCTGGGAGCTCATCGCCCCCGGGTGCGCCATCGCCGTGGTGCAGGCCCCCAAAGGAGAGGTGGCCGTGCCCGACCTCGACGACGGCCCCCTCGATGCCCGCGACGCGGTGCGGGTGCACCCCTCGCGCGGCGGCTGGTGGCGCGAGTGGGACTACGCGGGTGACGTGATCGACCGCGTCATGGCCATCATCGCCGTGGCGCCGGGCTTTTGGGAGCCGATCACCGCAGCGGCCGTGCCGGCGGACGTGCCCGGCCTCGCATGGGACCCATCGCGCGAGGCCATTGCGGGCGTTGTGGGCGGCCTTCCGGTGACCGTCACGGCCGACGCGATCCTGGCCTTCGCGGCCGGCGAGGGGCTTACCCCCACCGAGTCCGCCACCCTCATCCTCGCCGCGGAACTCCAGCGCTTCGTGGCCTAGGCCGCGCGCTCCCGCAGGAAGGTGATGAAGGCGTCCCTGTCGCTGTCGGCGATGGGGGCGCTGCCATCGCCTTCGCGAAACTCTGCCCGGATCTCGACGGCGGCCGGGTCCTCATCGCCGATGAGATCGTCGAGGCTGCCCATCCAGCGGATGTCGGCATCCTGCTTCATGAGGTGCTGCACCGCGGGGACCGTGAACTTGAAGGTCTCCTCCCCGGCGCCGCCACCCGCGACGATCCGCTGGCCCATGCTGGCCAGCCGCCGTGCGCGGTCGGTGTCGTCCTCGTTGGAGGCATCCACGTTCCAGAGGGGGATCTCCACCGACATGGTGCTGATCAGGGCGTTGGCGTCGGAGAACCAGACGAGTGCGTCGACCCCCTCGGCGCGCGTGCCCGCGGCGGCCACGATGTGGGCGCCCCACGTGTTGGCGGCCGGGTCGGCCACTGCCGCTCGTCCGAGTCCGGTGCTCAGACCCCCCGGCACCGGCTTGCGCTCTGCATCGCCCATTGATCACTCCCTGCGATTTGCGTACAGGATGAGGCTACCGGCCCCTGGGAGAGCGTGGGACACCTACCGGCGACAGTGGTGCGCCACGCCCGCATCGCTGCCGGGTCTTCGTGACAGCGCGGATACGCGGCACGGGCAGGTTCTCTCCCACGGCCTACGCTTGAGGAGACATCGGTTCCAGTATCCATGCAAGGAGACCCACATGGCCGACGACGAGACAACATTCATCTTTGTTGCGACCTATGGCAACGAGGACGACGCGCAGGCCGACTACGAGGTCGTCAAGGAGCTCTACGCCGCGGACGCGATCGGCAACTTCGACGCCGCGGTCATCCGCAAGGATGCTGACGGCAAGGTGCACGTGAACAAGGATGAGACCGCCACGCGCAAGGGCGCATGGGGCGGTGCCGCAGTCGGTGCCGTGGTGGGCGTTCTCTTCCCGCCCTCCATCCTTGCGACTGCCGGAGTGGGCGCCCTCGCCGGTGGCCTCGGTGGTCACTTCCTCAAGGGGCTGTCCCGCAAGGACGTCAAGGAGCTCGGCGAGCAGCTCGACTCGGGCGAAGTGGCCCTGCTGGTGGTGGGCGACTGGCAGCTCGACAAGGCCATCGACAAGGCCTTCTCGCGTGCCGTCAAGAAGATGGACCGTGAGGTGAAGAGCCTCGAGCGCAAGCAGCTCGAGGACGACTACGCCGCCATGATGTCCGGCGGGCACGACTGATCACCGGTTGCACCGGGGCGTCGCATAACGTGCGGCGCCCCGGTGCTGCGCGGCCTTCTATCTCACGAGCGTGAAGGCGTGGCTGCTGTTGCCGCCGGGAATGCTCACGGGAATCACCTGGCCGCGCATGCCTGCGTAGCGCCCGGTGCCACCCGTGACCACGCGTGCCGAGGGCGCGAAGGGGCCGGCCACTGATCCGGTCGCGCGCTGGTACGGGCCGATCGCCCGCAGCATGCTGCCGTCGTTGAACCGGTACACGGCGTCGCCCACCAGCCACTGGTAGATGCCGCCGGAGTACGAGTGCGTGACCACCGACTCCACTGCGTAGTACCCCACCTCCTCGCCGGTGGACGTGGTGATGGGTCCGCCCACGCCCCGACCGTCACCCACCGCGTCGGCCCGCCCGCGTGGCGTGCTGGTGGCCGGGACGTAGCGCACGTAATAGGTCTCCTTCGTGCGCGCCGATCCCTTGGTCGGGAGGGTGTACGAGATGGTGTGGGTGAAGGTCGATCCCTTCTTCACGCTGCGCTCGACGCCGCGCATTCCCAGGTACTTGCCCGTGCCGCCAAGCAGCGGCCGGGCAGACGGTGCCCCGGGGCCCGTCGGGCCCTTGGCCTGCGCGACGATGCGCGGCCCTGACCCGAACGCCAGCACCAGCGTGTTGTTGCTGATGGGTGTTGTTCCGCCCTTCGGGAACTCGACGTATCCCATGGCGAAGCCGAGCGGATTCCTCGCCGGCGAGTACATGCCACCGAAGTAGACGGCTGATGCCGCCGCGGTGGGCGTGAAAAGGCCCGATGGCACCCGGATGTCGGGGGCCGACTCGACCACCGTGAGGGTGGCGGCGTTGACGGTGGGTACAAGGGCGGCAACGGCGGTGGCGGCGGCGATGGCCGCGGCGACGGCGACGGGTGTGGCACGGCGACGGGTTCTCATGTTGAGAGCCTACGCGTGACGTACGCTCCCACTGCCGCCCTCGAGGGCGTCCACATTCGTCACACGGAGCCCTGAATGGCCGCCCCCCTCACGCTGGGTCCTGTCGCCGCCGTACTGGTGGCCGGGCTCGGCCTCTCCCTCGGTGCCGCATCGTTGGCATCGGCCGCCCCCGTGGCGTCCGGCACCTGCCACGGACTTCCCGTCACGATCGCAAAGCACAGCGGCCTCATCATCGGAACGGCCGGGCGTGACGTCATCCGTCTCACCGGCCCCGGGCACGTGCGCTCGGGGGGTGGCAGCGACATCATCTGCGGGTCGCGCTACGCCGACCGCATCGACGCCGGGGCGGGCGACGACGTGGTTCTCGCGGGCGGCGGCAACGACCGGGTGTCGGGCGGCCCTGGCAGCGACCACATCTTCGCCGAGGGTGGCAATGATGTGATGCACGGTGGCCCCGGCCGCGACATCCTGCACGGTGGCGCCGGCCGGAACCGCGTGGTTGCGCGAAACCCGATGCGCACGGGCGAGATGGGCGTGACGGCGGTCACTGTGGGCGGGTCGCGCGGCGACGTCGTCACCAGTGGTACCCGCGCAGTATCGGTGATCATGAACGTCGAGAGCGCGCAGGTGCTCGCCATGACTGACCAGGGAATCGTCACCTCCTGGGTGCCCACCCTCGCCGAGGCTGCCGGCATCGCGCCCGCGTGGCAGGTGTTCCGGCCCATGCTGAACAACGCCGTCACCGTGGGCGATGGCGCTGCGGCGTTTTGGGCTGCAAACACCATGCTCATGCCCGGAGTTGTGCTCGAGGCCAGCCAGATGATGCAGGTCACGTGGGGCAGCAGCGTTCAGTTCGGCGTTGACGCATTCGGGGGAGGGGCATTCATAAACGCCGGACAGGGGCAGCGGGGCACCATCGCCATCTCCTCCGGCCCCGCCGTGCCCATGAACGCTTACGCGGGTGGCGTGGCCCTGCAGGGGAGTGCCAATGGCAGGAGTCAGATGAACACAGCCGTCGCGGCCGGCCTCCTGCCCAATTACCTGCTGTCCATCACGCCGCCGACGACCCTTCAGGTGCGAGTGGGACCCGCCTACACGCAGGAGGGCCAGTTGCTCGCCCCGGCCCCGGCGACGGGCGGCCAGTTCACAAACGTCACGTTCAGCGCGTCACGGCCCACTGCCACGCTCGTCTACGACGTCAACTCCGGCTTCCGCGCCGGCTGACACCGCCCCGCTGGATCAGATGGTGGGCAGTCCTGCCGCGCTCCAGGCGATGATGCCGCCCTCG
>JBIIQA010000067.1:0-7671 GCA_044342355.1 Miltoncostaeaceae bacterium
GATCGGGAATCGGGGTGAGGCGGGCCTCCACCTCGGCCCGCCGGTGCTCAAGCCAGGGCGGCAGGATGATGCGCGTGCCGAGGGCGCTCTCGGGACCGTCCACGGTGAAGCCCGGGCCCTCGGTGGCGAGCTCGAACAGGAGCCCGCCCGGCTCGCGGAAGTAGACCGACTGGAAGTAGTGGCGGTCCACCAGTCCGCTCGTGGCGATCCCCGCTGCGCCGATGAGGCGGTCCCACTCGGGCTCGTCGTCGTGATTGGTGGCAAAGGCCACATGGTGCACCACGCCGGCCCCCTGCCGTACCCAGTCGCGGTCGGGGTGCTCCCCGATATCAATCCAGCCGCCGCGGGTTCCGCCCCGAAGCTCCCACGACCCGTCCGCGCGAAGGGCGGCGCCGAGCAGGTGCTCGAGCACCTGCGCCGTGACATCGGGCCTCCCGGTGTAGGCACGCACTCCATCGAAGCCCGCAAGGGCGTAATCGGCGGGGATGTCCGGGTGAGTGGCCCGGAGCGGCGCATCGGTACCGGTATAGACCACAAGCGCATGGCCGAGGCCCTCGGGGTCGTCGAAACGGAGCTCATCGCCGTGCCACTCGATGCGCTCGGCCTCCCCCTGCAAGCGCTGCTCCCAGAAGGCGAGGGCATCAGGGGTGGTCACCCGCCAGACGACACGGTGCACGGAACCCGCGCCGGCGCGGCCGCGCGCGGCCCCGGGGTACTCGAAGAACGTCAGGTCCCCGCCGGGGCTCCCGTGCTCGTCGGCGTAGAACAGGTGGTGCGCGCGAGGATCATCCTGATTGACCGTCTTCGCCACGAGCCGCAGGCCGAGCACGCCCGCGTAGAACTCCACGTTGCGGCGGGCATCTCCCGTGATCGCCGATATGTGGTGAATCCCATTCAGACGCATGTCGCCTCCAGCGTCGAGTCCACGGTGGGCCGGCCTCAGGCCGGGTTCTCCGAGGGCCCCGTGGTGGCCTCGCCGGCGCTCCATGGTGCCGGGCGCCCGAACACCGACGCCAACCAGATGCCGACCACGTAGAGGATGATCTGCGGCACCATCAGCATGAGCATGCTCACGGGATCGCCCCCGGGAAGCACGGCGGCCACGATGGCGATCACCACGATGGCGATGCGCCAGCCACTGCGGAACTGCTGTGCCGTCACCAGCCCCAGGCGCGCGAGCACCAGCATGGCGATGGGCACCTCGAAGACCAGACCACCCGCGAACATGAGGGTGAGCGCGAACGAGAAGTACTCGTTGGCACGGAGCGCGATGGTGAAGTCATCGCCCGCGAAGCCAAGAAGCCACTCGAGGGCCACGGGCAGCACGAGGGCGTACACGAACACCACGCCGCCGACGAAAAGCAGCGACACCCCGGCCACCACGACGAGCATCTTGCGGCGCGTCTGATGGCCGATCGCGGGCACCACGTACGCGTACAGCTGGTACAGCACTACGGGAAGGGCCACGAGCAGTGCGGCACCCATCACCACCTTGAGGGTGACGAGGAAGGGCTCGGTGGGTGACAGTGCGAGCAACGACCGGTACTGGGGCGACAGCGGGTCGAGGAGCAGGTTCAGCAGCTGCTCCTTGAACACATAGAGCACCGCGAACGCGGCCACGAGCACCAGCACCGAGACGACGAGCCGGGTGCGCAGCTCGCTGAGGTGCTCGACGATGCTCAGCCGGGCGTCCGGGTCGGCCCGGCGAATGCCCAGGCGCCCGCCGTCACGTGCCATCCCGCTATCCCGTCGCGAGCGGGCGCTCCGGGGGCGGGGCGTCCCCACTCACCACGATGCCCTCGAGGACGTCCGCCGACGCCGTGGGCCCCTCCGGGGCACCGGCAGTGGCGGTGGTGACGGGAGCGGCCTTCGCGGCGGGCGTGGGCGCAGGGGCGGGCTCGTCATGGATGTCGCCGCCGAGGACGCCCTTGAAGTCACGCAGCCCCTTGCCCAGCGCGCGAGTGAACTGCGGGAGCTTCGTGGGGCCGAGCACCATGACGGCGATCACGAGGACGATGATGAGCTGGATCGGGGAGATATCAAACATTCCATTGCAAAGGCTAGACCGTGCAGGGGGTTCACGACCAGCCCCGGGGCATCCTCGGTTAGGGTTAGCCCCATGCCCGCCGACCCCACTTCGCTCGCCGAGGACATCACCATCCGCCAGATGCGCGATCAGGTGATCGACAACGACCTGAAGCTCATCCAGGCCATCAACCAGCGCCTCGCTCTCGTCGCGCGCCTCCGCGCGTACAAGGAGGACCGTGGACTGGAGTTCGTCGACCCCTCCCGGGAGGACTGGATGCACCGGTTCCTGCAGGGAGCGAATGCGGGACCGCTCACCGACGAGGGCCTCACCGAGATCTACGGGCACGTGCTCGACCTCACCAAACGGGAGACCGCGCGCGGGGGCTGATGGCACGCCCCGGTCTATGATCGGGGAATGCAGGAGATGGTCATCTACGGGGTCAGCTTCGACATGATCGGCAAGCAGCCGATCGTGCTGTTGAAGACGGTTGAGGGCAACCGGTTCCTGCCGATCTGGATCGGCCACGCCGAGGCCGCCGCCATCCTCATGAAGCTGCAGGGCACGGAATCACCCCGGCCCATGACCCACGATCTGCTGACCGACCTCATTGGTGAGCTCCAGGCCGAGGTGGCCCGGGTGACCGTCACCGAGATGCGCGACAACACCTTCTACGCCCTCATCCGCCTCAGCACGGTGGGCCCTGACGTCGAGGTGGATGCCCGCCCGAGCGATGCCATCGCCGTTGCCGTGCGCACTGGTGCTCCCATCTTTGCCGCAGATGACCTGCTCGACGAGAACGCCATCGAGTTCGAGCACGAGCCCGAGGATGCCGAGGACATGGTGGAGAAGTTCAAGGAGTTCCTCGATCAGGTGACGCCTGAGGACTTCATGGAGGGTTCGTAGGGTTCATCGCGCGCGCCGGGCGCGTGCCCCGGTGCTAACGTCTCGCGCCGCGGGCGATTAGCTCAGGTGGTTAGAGCGCATCCCTGATAAGGATGAGGTCCCTGGTTCGAGTCCAGGATCGCCCATCAGCCATCCCGCCGAGGCGGCGGCTCCCGGAACTGGCTCCATCCGCGCAATGAAGCCCCGTTGGATCACCCTGCTGCTCATCGCGGCGGCCACTGCTGCGGCCACCGCGGTGTCGTTCCGCATCACAATCACGCCGCTGGATGCCTCGCCGGTGTTCCTCGTGTCGGTGGTGGGAATGGTGCTGCTGGCCCGATTCGGGCGCCACGCATGGCCGGCATTCGCGCTGGGAGACGTGATCGGCGAGTGGGTGGCCACCTCGCGGCCGGCCCCGCTCATCCTCGCGGTCGTCATCACGCACGTTCTCATCGCCCTGGCCGGCGCCACCTGGATGGTCGACCACGATGCCTGGCCCGCAGACCTTCGGACCTCCGTGCGCTACGTGGTGGGCACATGCGCGCTGGCCATCGCGCAGGCCCTCGCGTTCGTCGCCATCGCGTACGGCCTGGACCCGCCCCGCGCTGGGTCGAGCCTGCGCGACGAGTTGCTGTGGGTGACCGTCGGGGTGCTCGCCGGTTTCCTGGTGGGCGGAACGTTCCTCACCGCGTGGCTCCGCGCCGAACCGGGCCGCAAAGGCCAACTCCGGCCCGCGCTCGGGCTGATCGCCATCACGGGGGCCGCGGTGGCCGGCCTGGCGGGGCCCATCGACGTGTTGGCCCCCGTGGCGCTCCTCGGCACCCTGCTGCTCACCGCGCGCGCCGGGAGGCGCTGGGGCTCGAGCGCCCTGATCATCGTCGCGGCATGCGCACTCGTGGGTGCCGAACGCGGAATGGCGCCGATGGGCGGCACGGGAACCACGGCGGCGCTGGCCAACGTGATGGTGGCCCTCGCGCTGATGGGGGGGTTCGTGGTGCTGCTGGGCGGCTATCGCCGCGCGGGGCAGGCGGCCGCGCACCCCGTGGCGACGGTTGCGCTGGTGTTCGCCGGCATCATGCTGGTGGCCGGCATCTCCGGGGTGGGGGCCAGCGCCATCGTGGTGGCGGAGAATGCGCCGCTCGTCGTGGCCGGCGTGTTCACGGCCGTCTCCGCGATCGGACTGGCCATCCTGCGCTCCGCGCGGCCCGTGGATCGGCCGCTGCGGCGGCGAGGCGTGTTTCTCGCGGCATGTGCCGGAGTGCTCTACGCACTCAACCTCGCGCTGTACTTCGGCGCGGAGCCCCTCATCGGGCCCGGCGCGGCGACCGCCCTGTCCATGATCAGCCCCCTGCCCGTGGTCATCCTGTCGGTCATCTTCCTGCGGCTGCGCACATCATGGGGGGTGGTGGGGGGCATCGCGATCATCGTCGGTGGTGCGCTGATGGCAGCGATGGGGTCGCTGTCCAGCCCCTGGGGAATCGCCCTCGCGGTGTCGTCGGCCGTGGCGTTCGCCGGGTCCGTCATCTTCACGCGCAAGGCGCTTGGGCAGGGCGGAATCATCGAGATCGCGCTGGTTTCCACAACGTCGGCGGCGATCGTGTCGCTGCTGGCCGGGGTCATCGTCGCGGGGCCCGCGGCGTTGCTGCTGTCCCCGGACCAGATCCGCGCCATCGCCCTCGCCGCGCTTGGCGCGCAGTTGGTGCCGATCCTCGGTCGCACCTGGGCGCTCGAGCACATGAGGCCCGATCTCGTGGGCGCTGAGGGCGTGCTCGGGCCCGCGTCGACCGGCCTGTTGTCGTTCTGGTTACTCACGTCGCCCACCGCCGCCACCCAGTGGATCGGGCTCCTCGTCATCGCCGCGGGCGCGGTGCTGGCGGCTCTCGCCGGCGGGCGTCCCGCCCGTTCCCCGGGTGTGGCCGACCCCTAGACGGCGCCAGGCCCCCGGGGTGCATCGAGACGATCAATCGCAGCCGCTACGGCTGCCTCGTCGTCAAACATGAGCTCCACGATGACCCGGCCCTTCGCCGCGGCGCGCACGCGCACCGGTGCCTCGAACAGGCCGGCGAACGCGTCGATCGCCTCATCGGTGATACCGGGCGCGGGGCGCCCCGTGCGCGCGGTGCGCGACGGCTCATCGGTGTTCGCCCGGGCAAGGTCCTCCGTGGCCCTCACAGAAAGTCCCTGCTCACATGCAGCTTTTGCCACCGCGCGACGTCGCTTGGCCCCATCGGCCATGAGGATGGCCCGTCCGTGCCCTTCGGTGAGGGTGCCCGCGACGAGCATCTCCTGGACGTCGTCGGGCAACTCGAGCAGGCGGATGAGGTTGGCCACCGACGACCGGCTGCGCCCCACGCTGCGGGCCACGTCGGTCTGGGTCTGGCCGAAGTCCTCCACCAGGGCGGCCAAGGCCTGTGCGGTCTCCATGGGGTCCAGATCCTGGCGCACCAGGTTCTCCACCAGGCCCACCTCGAGACGCTCGCGCTCATCGGCATCGCGCACCACTGCGGGAAGCTCCGCGAGGCCGGCGATCTGCGCGGCGCGCCAGCGGCGCTCACCGGCGATCAGCTCGTAGTCCCCATCGCCGAGGTCACGCACCACCACCGGCTGGATCAGCCCGGT
Organism: Miltoncostaeaceae bacterium; assembly: GCA_044342355.1. Classification (GTDB taxonomy): domain Bacteria; phylum Actinomycetota; class Thermoleophilia; order Miltoncostaeales; family Miltoncostaeaceae; genus SYFI01. Next base: position 5,531 of record JBIIQA010000067.1, read on the forward strand.
TGATGCGATGGAGTCCGCCAGCGCGGTAAGGGCCTCGCCGTCAATACGCCGGCGCGGCTGGGAGGCATTCGGGCGAATGCGATCGGCACCGAGCACCACCAGGCGCTCACCGGCGGCGGTCGCCGCGGGCACGACCGGCACCTCGGGATCGGCGGTGCCCACCGGGGAGCCGGTGCTCGGCGGCACAGCCACAGGGGCATCGCCGAGAAGCGTGGACAGGCCCCGCCCAAGGCGCTTTGACGACTTCTTCTCACCCACGCTGTGCGACCTCCTTGGCCACCTCGAAATAGGCATCGGCTGCCGCGCAGTGCGGGTCGTACCGGATGACGGGCTCGCCGAACGACGGCGATTCGGTGACGCGCACGTTTCTGGGGATGACCGTCTGGAACACATCGCCCGGAAAATGCCTGCGTACCTCGGTAATCACCTCGCCGCTGATGCGCGTCCGGGGGTCATGCATGGTCATGAGGATGCCGCTCACCCGCAGCTGCGGGTTCAGACGGGCGCGCACCTCACCAATGGTCTCCATGAGCCGCGAGAGGCCCTCGAGCGCGTAGTACTCGCACTGCACCGGCACGATCAGTCGATCGGCGGCGACGAGCGCGTTGACCGTCACGAGGTCGAGTGATGGCGGGCAATCCACGAACACAAAGGGGTAGTCCGCGCGTGCATCGGCGAGCACGGCCTTCATCAGGCCCTCTCGCCCATCTCTCTCCACCAGTTCCACGGCTGCCCCTGCGAGATCGGCGCTTGCCGGCAGCAGATCGAGGCCGGGCACGACGGTGCGAATGCGGGCATCTGCCACACGGGCACCGTCAAGCAGCACGTCGGCTGTGGTGAGGGCACCGGGCGCGGGGCGCTCCCCGCCGAGGACACCACTCGTTGCGTTCGCCTGAGGGTCGGCGTCAACGAGGAGCACGCGGTGACCCGCCTCGGCAAGGCAGGCGGCGATGTTCACGGTGCTTGTGGTCTTGCCCACACCGCCCTTCTGATTGACGACGGCATAGATCATGCGAGTGGTCGTTTCGCGGCCATGCCGGGCCGTCGCGGATAGCGCGCCGGGGTGGGGGCCACCTTCGTCCACACCGAAAAATGCCTGCTCACACCGGGTATTGGTGCGATCTCGGTGTCACGGGTATGACAAAGCCCGAGCTCCGCTGCCGCCGCCAGGGCCGCCTCATGCTGGAGGGCATCACGCCGCCCCCGCCATGCCACAAGTGATCCGCCTTCGCACAGAAGAGGTGCAGCCAACTCCAGCACGACGGGGAGTGACCCCAGGGCCCGGGCGGTCACGAGGGGGTGGGAGTCGCGCTCGTCACGCGCCATGGTCTCACTGCGTTCTGCCACCACGCGCACATTAGGGAATCGACGGGACGCGCGGACAAGCCAGTCGGCCTTTGCGCGCTCGCTCTCCACCAGAACCACATCCGTATCAGGCAGGGCCGCCGCGAGTGCCAATCCGGGAAATCCACCCCCACTGCCAAGATCGGCGAGCGACCGCGCGTTGCGCACCTCCGGGGCAAGCAGACCGCTCAGGGAGTCCACGGCGTGGATGGAGATGGCGCCATCGACATCGCGAACCGATGACAGGTTCTGGGGCTCGTCGAGCATCTCCTGGAGCACCTCGGCAATGGAGGAGGCGACGGCCGGCGTGACATCCACACCCATCGCCGCGCAGCGTTCGATGATGAGGGCCGCCGGGCGTTTCACGTGAAACACCGTGCCTGGTCACCGTTGATGCGTTTCACGTGAAACGCATCAGGATGATCGCTAGTCGGCCTCAACCGGCACGACGACAATCCGGCGGCGCGGGTCCTCGCCCTCGCTGCGCGTCTCGATGTCGGTGCGGTCGGCGAGCGCCATGTGCACCGTCCGGCGGTCAAGCGCGCTCATGGCCTCGAGCTCGATTTCCTCGCCGAATTCGACCGCCTCATCGGCGGCCTTGACGGCAAGCCGTGTGAGCAGGTCCGCGCGCTTGGCGCGGTGCCCGTTGGCATCCACCAGCACACCCCGGCGCTGACCGTTGGGCTGGCGGCGCACGGCCTGGGCAGCCAAGAGCTGCACGGCGTCCAGCACCTCGCCATCGCGGCCGATCAGGGAATCCACCTCGTCGCCCTCGACTCGGGCGATCAAGCCGCCCT
>JBIIQA010000068.1:0-7518 GCA_044342355.1 Miltoncostaeaceae bacterium
GGCAACCGGTACGAGCGGCTCGTCGACCGGCGTGATGGGGATATCGCGCCAGCCGGCGGGTTGCCGCAGGCGCGGCATGGGCATGTCACAGCGCGGATCGCGGGTCATGACAGCCCCCACTCTGCCGCCTGCACGCGTGCCCCGGGATCATCTCCCGCAAGGACGGCCAGCACGGGAGCGATCCGCTCGCGTGCCGGCGGCACGGTGGCGGGGTCCTCCCCGGGGTGCGCCTCGGCGCGCATCGCCGTGCGCACCGGACCCGGGTTCACCGACACGACCCGGATGCCGCGGGGCGCCCACTCCTCACGCAGCATCAACCCCACGGCCTCGAGGCCGGCCTTCGCGATGGCGTAGGCGCCGTAGCCGGCACGCCCCGCGGCGCCCGACGTGACAAGCACCACGCCGGCATTGTCGGAGAGGAGGGGGGCGATGCGCTGCAGCAGGCGCACCTGATTCACGAGGTCCACTTCGAGAGCCGCACGCACCGCGTCTGCATCGGAGTCGGCGAGGGCACCCATGGGGCCAAGCACCCCGGCGTTCAGTACCACTCCCTCGAGCCGCGGCACCAGCGTGGCAGTGCGCTGAGCGGCAGCGTCCACCGACGCTGGCGACCCCAGATCGAGCACCACCGCCTCGCATGTGGCGCCCGCTCCCCGGCAGTCCTCCATCACGCGGCCGAGGTGCGCGTCAGCCTGCGCCGTGAGCACAAGATGGGCCCGGGCGTCAGCGAGGGCACGGGCGATCGCCGCGCCGTAGCCGCGCGACGCCCCCGTCACCAGGACGCGCGCGCCGACGAGGGCCGCGCCGTCCGGGCTCATCAGGGTGCCTCGGCGCCCCCGTCGGCGGGAGTCGCGGGGCCGCCACCGGGCGCGGGCGGCGTGCCCTGCACGGCTGGCGAGATCTCGCGCACCGCGCTGTCGGAGGTGAGGCCGGCGAACCTGGCCACGTAGGCCGACACGTCCTCGGCATCCTTGCCGGTAACGAGGTTCTGCGGCATGGCGACCGGGTAGGACCCGGGCTTTGAGGGCTGGGGCGAGATCTTGATCCAGCGTTTCACGACCCCGAAGAACTGGCTCTCTTCGAAACCCTGCTCGCGGGCGGGACCGAAGGCATCATCGAGATTGGGGCCGGAGATGCCCTTGGTGCCGGCGTTCTCCATCGTGTGGCATGCGCCGCACTGCTGGACGAACTTCGTCTTTCCGGCCTCGACATCCGCCGTGACCAGGGCGTTCTCAGCGCCGCCACAGCCGGCGAGGGCGAGGGCGCCGCCCGCGAGGACGACGGCGAACGACGATGCGAGGAGTCGTGAGCGCAACGGGATCCCTAGATGAGGTAGACGAGGACGAACAGGAGCACCCAGACGATGTCAACGAAGTGCCAGTAGTACGAGCTGGCCGTGAGCGGGGTGTGATAGCCCGGCGAGAAGTCGTTGCGGTACGCCCGCTTCAGGCAGAGCGCCAGAAGGATGACTCCCACGAGCACGTGCATGCCGTGGAACCCGGTGAGCGTGTAGAACGCCCCGCTGAAGGCCTTGTCCTGAGGCGTGAAGCCCAGGTGGGCGTACTCGTTGAGCTGGATGATGAGGAACGTGCCGCCGAGGAGCACCGTGACCCACAGGCCGCGGATGAGACCCTTGTTGTCGCCTGCCGCGAGGCGCTTCTCGCCCCACCAGAGGGTGAACGACGAGAAGATGAGCAGGGCCGTGTTGACGGCGGTGAGGATCACCGGCAGGGTGAACGGCTCGCCGTTCTGCTTCAGCGGGGGCCAGGTCTCGTTCGGCACGCCGTACCGGATGAAGAAGTACGCGGTGAACAACGAGGCGAACAGCATCAGTTCCGAGCCGATGAACAGCAGCATGCTGATCAACGCCGCGTTCATGTGCTTGCCGCCGCCGTGCTCGCCGCCGCCGTGCTCGCCCCCGCTCTGGGTGGGGGGCGCGTGTCCTGCAGTCGTCGCCATGTTCCTAGGCCCCCGCGACCGCGCCGAGATTGACGGTCTCAACCGGCGTGTCGCCCGCAGCCGCCTCTGCGGCCTCGGCCAGTGCACGGGCCTCGCCGTTGATGCCGGCGATCATGATGCGGGCGGGCGTGTAGGCCCCGATGGCCAGTGGCAGTGCGACATCGGGCCCGTCGTCCATGACCTCGCCCTCCACGGCGACGCCGGTGTTGACGAGCGCGTTGACCGTGGCCGTCATGGCCTCGCCTGCCGCACGGCGGCGCTCGGTGGCCTCGGCCCCCCAGCGCGGGGCGGGCAGGTCGAGCGGCGCGATGATGGTGAAGCGCGATGGCTGCTGGTCGGCGCGGGCGCGAATGGCAGTGGCCAGCGACTCCACCCCGACCGCCTCGGTGGCGACGACCATGATGAGCGGCAGCGCGAGGGCACCCGCGATGGCCCGGGCGTCATTCGCCGGAACCACCACGTGGCTGATGGGCAGGCCGGTGGCCTTGCGGATCTTGTCCACCGAGTCGCGCCGCATCCAGTCACTGTCGGCAAGCGGCAGGGTGGCAATCACCAGTTCGTTGGGATCCACGGCCGTCGCGGCGGCGGTGGCCACGTCGACCACGTCACCCTCTGCAACGCGTCCGGTTGCCGACACGCCGTACTCGGCGAGGATCGCCAGCGTGGTGGCAAGACGGCGCTCGGCGATCTCGCGATCGCCGTCGCCCACGGGCGCCACGAGCTGGAATGACCACAGGCCATCCGCATTGCGACTGCGTATCTCATCGATGAGCGTCTGTGATGTGAGTGTCTCGTTGGCCACGACCACCACGGGGTAGCGCGTGTCCTCGGTGAGCTCACCGCCGAACTCCTCGGGGGCGAACACCACGGCGTGGCGCGCGTCGGGGATGCCGTACTGGTACGGGCCACCCACGACCTGCGGCACGACATCGAAGTTGAACAGCGGCGGGGGCGACGAGACCATCCACTCGAGGGTCTTGCCGCGCCAGGGGTTCCACGGCGCCTTCGGGCCCGACTTCCACGAGACGACGACGTTGTAGAAGAAGATGACCGTGGCGATACCGAGCATGTACGAGCCGACCGTCTCGACGGCATTGACCGCCGCGAAACGCGGGTCGTAGTCGGCGACGCGGCGCGGCATCCCCTGCAGTCCCTGCCAGTGCATGGGGAGGAAGGTGAGCTGGGTGCCGATGAAGGTCAGCCAGAAATGCCATTGGCCCAGGCGCTCGTTGTACATCTTCCCCGTCATCTTGGGGAACCAGTAATAGAGCCCCGCGAAGATGGTGTAGACGCTGCCGCCGTACAGCACGTAGTGCAGGTGGGCGGTGACGAAGTAGGTGTCGGACACCTGGATGTCGATGGGCACGACGCCGAGGAAGACCCCGGAGAGCCCACCCATGAGGAAGGTGAACAGGAAGCCCAGTGCCCAGAGCATCGGGGTCTTCATGTGGAGCTTTCCCTGCCAGAGGGTGGCGAGCCACGAGAACACCTTCACCCCGGTGGGCACCGCGATGATGATGGTGGTGATCATCATGGGCACGCGCAGCCAGGCAGCCATTCCCGAGACGAACATGTGGTGCGCCCACACGCCGAAGCCCAGCACGGCGATGGCCACCATCGAGAACGCCATGGCGCGGTAGCCGAACAGCGGCTTGCGCGCGAACGTGGCGATGACCTCGCTGATGATGCCGAGGCCGGGCAACAGCATGATGTACACGGCTGGGTGCGAGTAGAACCAGAAGATGTGCTGGTACATGATGACGTCGCCGCCCTGATCGGGCACGAAGAAGTTCGTGCCCATGATGCGGTCGAACATCGTGAGGAACTGCGAACCGGCGACGAACGGGGTGGCGAAGACCGCCAGCACCGACGTCACGGCGGTGGCCCACGCGAGGATGGGCATGCGCCAGATGGTCATTCCGGGCGCACGCATGGTGACGATGGTCGCGAGGAAGTTGATCGCTGTCGCGATTGATGACGCCCCGGCGAACTGCACGCCGAGTTCGAAGAGCGTCTGGCCCATGGTGCCCTGGCTGGCCAGCGGCGGGTAGGCCGTCCACGCCGAGCTGAACATTCCCGTGAACATGCTGGCGAGGAACAGTCCCCCGGCGACCGGCAGGAACCAGAACGACAGCGCGTTGAGGCGCGGGAACGCCATGTCCTTGGCGCCCAGCATGATGGGCAGCACGTAGTTGGCGATACCACCGAACACCGGCACGGCGAACACGAAGATCATCAGCGTGGCGTGCATGCTGAGGAACCCGTTGTACGTCTCGCCGTCGGCGAACTGCTGGCCCGGTGACGCGAGCTCGGTGCGGATGAGCAGGGCCATGAGGCCGCCCCAGAGCATGAAGAACAGCGTGGCGCCCAGGTACTGGATGCCGATGACCTTGTGGTCGGTGTTCAGCCGGAAGTACTGCTGCCAGCGGCTCACCCCGTGGAAGGAGTGATCCTCGACCGTGATGTCACCGCCGCGTGACCAGTGGAGCCAGAAGTCGAAGCAGCCGATTCCCCACAGGAACCCGATACCTCCGAGCAGGCCGGCGATGCCGCCGTAGACGGCGCCATCCCACAGGGGCTCGAAGCCGAATCCGACACGGAGCAGGAAGACCAGGAGGAACGAGAACAGGACGCCGGCGAGGGCCCCGAGGATGGCGCGGGTCCACCAGTAGGCGACGGACCGCGGATCCTCGTGGTGGACGTGTCCCCCACCGGGAGCATGTGCGGGAGCGGGTGCGTGAGTGGCCATGTTCTTGGTTCGCTCGGTCTCGGGGTCTACTTGATGGAGTCGACGTAGGCGACGACGTCGGCGAGTTCGGTGCCGCTCACGAGCCCGCCGGGCATTGCGCCCTTGCCGTTCTTGATCTGCGTGCGGATCTCATCTGTCGAGAGCGTGGAGCCGACCATCGCGGGACCCACACCGGCCTTCTTGCCGAGATCGGCGTGGCATCCGGCGCACTTGGCCTCGAAGACCGTCGTGCCGGCGTTCACGTCGCCGGGCGCGCTCTCCAGTGTGGTGGCGGCGCTCGCGGCGGCGGCACCGGCGGTGACCTTGGCCTTCGCCTTGGCGAGCCAGGCGGTGTACTCCGCCTGCTCCACCACCTTCACACGCGAGCGCATGACGGAGTGACCCACGCCGCAGAGCTCGGCGCACACGACGGGGTAGGTGCCGGTCTTGGTCGGGTTGATGTAGAGCACGTGGTTGATCCCGGGAACCGCATCACCCTTGATGCCGAACTCGGGCACCCAGAAGTCATGGATCACGTCGCGGGCGCGAACATTGAGCTGGGCCTGCTTCCCCACCGGCAGCATGAGCGTTCCCGTCTCGATGCCGGCATCCGGGTACCCGTACGTCCAGTTGAACTGCTGGGCATAGACGTCGATCTGCACCCGGTCAGCGGCAACGGCCTCGTTGCGGTCGAGGACGATGTAGCCGTACACCGCGACGACGATCAGCACGATCGAGGGGATGACCGTCCACACGATCTCAAGGGTCGTGTTGCCGTGGGTGGGAGGGCCATCCTCGAGGTCGTCGTCCTTCGCGCGCCACTTCCAGATCGCGTAGATCAGGACCGAGGTGACGATGACGAAGAACACGGTGCTCGCCCAGAAGAGGAACCAGAGGAGGCCGAAGGTGCGCGCGGCCTGCTCGGTGGTCGCGGGCGGGAGCCAGTCGATCAGCAGCGCCTGCCCGGCCGTGATGGCCGCCACGACGATGCCGATGACGGCAAGGGGAATGATGGGGAATTTCGTGTGCACGGGCGTGAACTCTAGTCCGCGGGGTGGCTGGTCACGCACTCCCTATGGGCGCGACACGCCCCTGATTCGGGGGTCATGTTGTCCCTGATGCGCGGTGCGGGATTACCCGCAATCACTGCGCGCCCGCCGGTCGCCGCACCAGCGGCGTGGCGGCGAGGATGCCGCAGACGGCGAACAGGATGCCCCCGAGGATGAGCGGGGAGCCGATACCCACGGCCTGGAACATCACGGTGGCCCCGATGGGTGCCAGCAGGCGGGCGAGGCCCCCCGCCGACGCGAGCACTCCGAGGATGCTCCCCTGCTCATCCGAGGATGCGCGCCGAGAGACGAGCGCCGAGATGGTGGGGAATGTGAGACCCGAGCCCAGCGCGAGCATCACGAGGATGGGGAACAGCGCCCACAGCTCGGTGACGAGCCCGAGGAGTATGAGCGCCGCCGCAGTGAGCCAGAGGCCCGTCCGCAGCACCGGCCATTCGCCCACCCGTGCCGTGAGGCGGTGCACGACACCCGCCTGGACGATGGCCGCGAAGACGCCGATGAACACGAAGACGAGGCCGGTCTCGGTGAGGCCGAAGTCGAAGCGGCGGTTGCCGTAGAGGGCGAAGACCGACTCCATGCCGACGAAGCCCAGGCTGCCGAGGAACGAGATCCAGATGAGTGGCCCGAAATTGCGCGACCCGACGGCGGCGAAGAGAGCGGTCCACCGCGACTGCCGGGCGCCCTCGTGGGTGCCGGGCACGCGGGACTCGGGGAGGCGCTTGTACGCGAGGGCGAAGTTGGCGAGCGCGAATGCCGCCGCCACCACGAAGGGCACACGCGGGTCGATGGCGCCCAGTGCGCCGCCGATGCCCGGCCCGATGATGAAACCGAGGCCGAAGGCCGCGCCGATGAGACCCATGCCCCGCACGCGGTCCTCGTCGGTGGTGATGTCGGCGACATATGCCTGCGCCGCCGCGTAGGACGCCCCCGAGATCCCGTCGAGGATGCGCGCGACGAACAGCATCCACAGGGCGCCCGCGAAGCCGAACATCAGCCACGCCGTCGCCGAGCCCAGGAGCGACGCGAGGATCACGGGGCGGCGGCCGTAGCGGTCGGACACCCGCCCCCACACCGGGGCGAAGATGATCTGCATCAGCGCGTATGACGCGGTGAGCAGGCCGATCTGCACCACCGAGGCGCCGAACTCCTCGGCATAGAGCGGCACGAGCGGGATCACGATGCCGAACCCGATGAGATCGATCAGGACCGTCGAGAAGACGATCCCGAGTGGTGTGCCGAAGAACCCCAGTCGCCTCACAGGGTGGCGTCCACGGCGATCACCACGAACAGGAGGGCGAGGTAGGCGAGCGAGTAGTGGAAGGTGATCGCCGCCCAGTTCCGCGAGGTGTCACCACGCCAGAGCTTCCACGCCATCCAGAGGAAGGGCAGGCCCAGCACGAGGGCGCCGACGAGATAGGTGATGCCGGCACCTGCGGCGTAGGGCAGGAGCGTGGTGCCGAACATGACCACCGACCACAGGAGCACCTGCAGCCGGGTGGCCTCTTCGCCGTAGACCACCGGCAGCATCGGCACGCCGGCCTCCGAGTAGTCCTTGCGCAGCATCAGCGCCAGGGCCCAGAAGTGCGGCGGGGTCCATACGAACACGATCGCGAACAGCAGCACGGCGCCGAAGGCGAGGTCGCCGGTGACCGCAGCCCAGCCCACGAGCGGCGGCACGGCACCTGCGGCGCCGCCGATCACGATGTTGTGGATCGTCGTGCGCTTGAGCCACAGCGTGTAGAGCCCCACGTAGAGCAGCAC
>JBIIQA010000069.1:0-7515 GCA_044342355.1 Miltoncostaeaceae bacterium
CGCGTGCAGGATGAGACCGGCCCCCGCGCCAGCCGCAACCGGCTGCAGACCACCACGCTGCTCGATGCCATCGCCGAGCACCAGTTCGACGCCTGCTTCGGCGGCGCACGCCGCGACGAGGAGCGCGCACGCGCCAAGGAGCGCGTGTTCAGCCACCGCGACATGTTCGGCCAGTGGGACCCGCGCAACCAGCGCCCCGAGCCGTGGTCGATCTACAACACCAAGTTGCGCAAGGGTGAGCACTTCCGCGTGTTTCCGCTCAGCAACTGGACCGAGATCGACATCTGGGCCTATATCCAGCGCGAGGGTCTGAGGCTGCCGAGCATCTACTTCTCGCACCAGCGCGAGGTATTCGTGCGCGACGGCATGCTCATGGCCGCTGCCGACTTCGTGGAGCGCCTGCCGGGGGAGGACACCTTCACCGAGACCGTGCGCTTCCGCACCGTGGGCGACGCGACCTGCACCGCCTGCACGCTCAGCACCGCGAGCACCGTGGAGCAGGTGCTGGTGGAGACCCGGGCGAGCGACGTGAGCGAGCGTGGTGCCAGCCGGGCAGATGACAAGACCAGCGAGGCCGCCATGGAAGACCGCAAGCGTGGGGGGTACTTCTGATGCCTGCCGAGAGCCCCATGCTGCACGCGGTGGCCGTCGGATCGGTGGACGACGGCAAGAGCACGCTTATCGGTCGCCTTCTCTTCGAGACCGGCCACCTCAACGCCGATGAGATCGCTCATGTGGAAGAGGCCTCGCGCAAGCGCGGACGCAAGTTCCTGGATCTTGCGCTTCTCACCGACGGCCTGCGCGCCGAGCGTGAGCAGGGCATCACGATTGATGTCGCCTACCGGTCGTTCGACGCCCAGGGCCGCCGCATCCTTCTGGGCGACGCCCCGGGGCACGAGCAGTACACCCGCAACATGGTGACGGCTGCCGCCGGTGCCGATGTGGCGATCCTGCTGGTGGATGCCAAGAACGGCCTCACCTCGCAGACCCGCCGGCATCTGGCCATCTGCGCCATGCTCGGCGTGAAGGACGTGATCGCCTGCGTCAACAAGATCGACCTGGTCGATTACAACGAGGCGCGGTTCACGGAACTGGCGAACGAGCTCCGCGCGGCCTCGGAATCCGTGGATGGCCCGCGCATCACGGCCATCCCGGTCTCGGCGCTCGAGGGCATCAACATCACCGAGCGATCCGACAAGCTGGCGTGGTACTCCGGTCCCACCGTGCTGGAGGTGCTCCACGACCTGGACCGCCTTATCGCGGAGGAGGCCTTCCGCATGCCGGTGCAGTGGGTGACCCGCTACGACGAGGGCGGCGCCGACGTGCGCGCCCTGGCCGGGCGCATCACCAGTGGCACCGTGCGCGTGGGGGATGAGGTGGTGGCGCTGCCGGGAGGGAAGAGCGCGACGGTGAGCGCCATTGACGTGCTTGGCGAGCCCCGTGACATGGCCAGTGCGCCCCTCAGCGTGGCGCTGCACCTGGCCACCGACATCGACGTGAGCCGCGGCGATGTGATCGCCCCGGTGGCTGATCCACCGCAGGTGGCCACCCGGGTGAAGGCCACGGTGGCCTGGCTGGATGAGAGCCCGCTCAGCGCCCCGGCTCGCCTCGAGGTGCGCCAGAGCGCCCGCCTGGTGCCGGCCATCGTCGAGGAACTCCACCAGCGCCTCGACCTGGACGCCATGAAGCATGAGCAGGCCGACGCCCTGGTGGCCAATGACCTCGGGATCATCACCCTGCTGCTCGCGCAGCCCATGGTGGTGCAGCCCTACGCCACCAACCGCGAGATGGGATCAATGGTGCTGGTGGACCCCTCGAGCAATCGCACCGTCGGCGCCGTGATGGTGACCGAGGTGCTCGGCTCCTAGGGCGCCCCCCGCCTGAGGCCCGCGGCCCCCGCCGGTACGCGTGGTACGTTCGGGGCATGGGAGACGATGCGCACGGCACGAAGGAATGCAGCTCCTGCGGCAAGGCCCTCGTGGTGGTTGAGGCGGAGGCCGCCGAGGAGGCCAACGAGGAGATCACGCACTGCGAGTGGTGCGGGGCCGAGTACCCGGTACCCGGGCCCGACACGGTCTAGGGGTCAGTCGACCGGCCTGTAGCCGCCGTTCGGCTCGATCCGGTACGTGTAGAAGCGCCCGCCCTTGAGCTCGTTGTTGCTGTCGAAGGCCACTGGCTGGCCGAGAATCGACGTCTCGAGTTCCACCTCGGGCACCGCCTTCCAGACCCCGGCGCGAGTTGCGCGCCCGTCCTCGCACGTCTTGAGCGCTGCCGTGGCCACCACCTCCATCGCCGTGTAGGCCGGGCCCCCCGACGTCGAGAAGTCGCCGAAGATGGCCTCGTACAGGCGGATGATGCTGGCGCCCTCCTTGGTCTTGCGCAGATCAGGCGCGTAGGAGGTCACATACGCCCCGACCTTCGTGAACTCATCGGGGTTGAAGAGCGAGTCGCCACCGATGAGGCGGGGGGTGAGACCGGCGGCATCGAGTTGCCGGGCCAGAAGCTGGGCGTCGCTCGTGAGCAGCATCGGCAGCACGACGACCTCGGTGTCGCGCGGGATGCGCGCGATGGTCGCTGCGTAGTCCTTCTGCCGGAGCGGCACGGTCACCCGGGTGACGGGGACGCCCTCCCGCTTGAGTTCTGCCGCCACGGAGTCGGCGAGGCCCCGCGAGTAGGGCTCCGGGTTGTCGACCATCGCCACCTTCGTGGCCTTCAGGTGCCCCGTCACGAAGCGCGCGATGGCGGGCCCCTGAACGGAGTCGTTGGCGACGACGCGGTAGAAGCCCGTGAGGCGGCCGTCGGCAAGATCGGTGCGGGTCGCCGAGGGTGTCACGTACGCCATCTCCGCCCGGTCGAGCAGCGGGCCGACGGCAGCGGTGACCACTGAGGTCTGCGGACCCACCATTCCCACCACCTCCGCATCACCGATGATGCGCTTGGCGCCGCGCACGCCGTCGGTGACATCGTCCAGGACGTCCACGGGTTCCACCTGAAAGCCCGTGCCGTGCTCGTCGTTGAAGGTGTCGAGCGCCACACGTGCCCAGTTCATGCGCACCGAGTCGCTCGGGCCCGTGCCCGAGTAGGGCGCCATGACGGCGATCTTTCCCGAGCACATGGTGTCGGTGGGGTCCTGCACGGCGGCGGGCGGGGATGCCGCGGTGTTGACCGATGCCACCGGCCCCGACGATCCACAGCCTGCCGCGATGACCAACGCCACGGCGAGTGCGCCAGCTGACGCGATGAGGCGCCCCGTCACCACAGCAGCAGCATCGCGATCACGCACACGGCGAGGGCCGTGCCGCTGGCCGTGACAAGTGTGGCCTTCGCCCGGGGCGACTGGAACACGCCGCTCAGGCCACCGAGCAGGAACGTGACGGTGAGCAGCGCGGCGATGAACTCGAGGCTGTGCGATTTATCGAGATCGACGTTGGCCTGCGCGAGGAGGGCCGATGCGTTGTCGAGGGCATCGCGGGCGTCGATGACCGTCGAGGGCGCCGCCCATTCGGGGTTGGCCGACTTGAAGGGAGAGAGGGGGCGCTCACCCGGGGGCTGGTCGCGCCACCATTCGATGGCGCGGCGCGTGGAGCCATCCATCATCGAGTAGATGGAGTTCGCCCGGGCGGTCTCGCCGTTCATGAGGGCGCCTTCGTAGTCGACGAACAGCGCCCGCTCGCTGGTGCTGGCGCGCTCGACCTCCTGCGCGAGGCTGTTGGCGTCGTTCACCGACTGAGTGGACAGCGTGAAGTTCTCGACCGCATGGCCGTTCAGCACGGTGCCACGCCACGCGGTGACACCGGCCACGATCGCGGCGACGCCGAGGATGACCGCCAGGCTCAGGTTGAGCCAGCGGTGCGAGCCATCGGGGGAGCCATGGCCGTGGGTATGGCCATGGTGCGAGTGGGAGGCGCTCACGGGGCGAAGTGTGCCCGATTACCGAAGTGGGTACCGGGACCGACCGTTCCCGGTACGGGGTGCCGCTACGTGCGGGGTGCGTGTGACGCGCGACGCTCCACGAGCACGGTGAGCCCCACCACCACCGCGGCGGACGCGATGCCGATGAGCACCGGGATGAACCAGGTGCCGCTCGGCGCACCCAGAGCGACGCTGTCCACGCCATCGGGCCATGGCCACAGCACGCGGAACGACCCGATCATGAGCCCGACCATCGCCGCGATGACGATGTCGTGGTGGTTGCGGAGCGACCAGTCGAGAACTTGCGAGAAGAGCGCCAGACCGACGATGCAGCCGAGGCCGAACACGAGGACGATGGGGATGTCGCGGTCGTTCACGGCGTTGATCACGAACTCGTACATGCCGAGCATGAGAAGCAGGAACGAGCCCGAGATGCCCGGGAGGATCATGGCGCAGATGGCGATGGCACCGGCACCGAAGATGACGGGCCATGACGGGTCGGTGATCTCCCCGCCCTTCAGCCCGAGCAGTGCGAACGTGGCAACGGTGACCACAAGGACGATGGCCACGTGGGTCCAGTTGGGGGCCTTGATGAGCCGCGCGGCCACCCACGCCGATGCGGCGACCAGGCCGGCGAACGCCCCGGCCATGGCCTCGGGGTAGGTCTCGAGGAGGTGCGAGATGACCCCGGCCAGCAGAAGGATGGCCGTGGCGATGCCGATGAGCAGCGGGATGATGAGAGACCACTCGATGTCGCCAAGTCGCCGGGCCGCCTCGCGAAAGCGCAGCCGCAGGACGTTGCCGAGCGCCTTCGAGGCCATGCTGATCGAGTGCACGAGGCGCTCGTAGATGCCCACGAGCACGGCGATGGTGCCTCCGGACACGCCGGGCACCACGTCTGCCATACCCATCAGGAATCCGCGCAGGAAGTTGAGGATGGGGTCGATGCGCACCGCGGGGCATCATAGTCACCACCCCGGCGCCGCCGATCATCTGAGAGGAGCGCGGATGGGCGATGAGGACACCGCCAAGGCGTGCACCGGATGCGGCAGGGAGGCGCTGCTGCGGTTACCGCTACCGGCGAGCAGCAGGTTCACGTAGGTTCGCAAACATGAACCCGGGCCTTGCTGCAGGTGTGATCGTCGTCTCCGCGGCCGTGATGGTCGCGATCATGCTGTTCGTCCGTAAGCATTCCCCGGACGGTGGCCTATTTGTCGACACCAATCGCGCAGCTGACGTCTCCACGTTCCTTGGAACCGGGTTCGCGATCCTTCTCGGCTTTGTCATCTTCCTGAGCTTTGGCACCTATGAGGCGGGCGCCGGGCACGCAGACGCCGAGGCCGCCGCAGTGGTGTCGCAGTTCCGCGCATCCGCAGACTTCGATGGTCCGCTGGCGTCGGACGCCAAGGGCCAGTTGGTGTGTTACGCCCGTTCGGTCATCTCGCAGGAATGGCCGTCGATGGCGTCCGGCGAGCGTAGCCCGGTGACCGAGATGTGGATCGTCGCTCTCGATGACACCGGCGTGCAGCAGCAGAACGCCACCAGCACGGGCGCGCAGCCCATCCAGAACTGGTGGGAGAGCACCAACGCCCGGCAACTGGAGCGATCGGGCCGGATCCTGGTGTCGAAGGGGCAGATCCCCACGTTGCTGTGGGCCCTGCTGGTGATCGGCGCAGTGCTGGTGGTGGGCTGGGTCCTGTTCTCGGCCGACCCCCGCGAGAGGCGCATTGCGCAGGCGTCGATGATGGCCTGCGTCACCATCCTCGTGGTGGCCAGCCTGCTCGCCGTACAGGTGATGTCGTCGCCGTTTTCCGGAGAGAGCGGCAGCGTGGACGCGGGCAGCATGGAGTTCTCGCTGGTGCAGATGGACAAGTTCGCAAAGGCCGAGGGCGTGACGCCCACGGTGCTCTGCGACACGTCAGGTATTCCGCTCGAGAAGTAGGCGGGGCGACCTGCGATACCGAATGGGTGCAGCAGGACTCGAACCTGCGACCCGGGTGGATCATGAGATGCAGGGCGCTCGCGGGGCGCCACGTTCTCTCGGCGTCAACCGCTCCCGGAACCGACTCCGGATCAGCCGTTCCAGCCTGCGCTCACGGATACCACGCCGGCGTTCCCCACGAGGATCTGCGGTGCGCTGCCATTCACGTTGACCACCCGGATGTTGGCCTGGCGGCCCATGCATCCGTCGGCGACGAGGATGCGCTGGCCGTCAGCCGAGTAGGCGACCGGGCTCATGCTGGTCTTCCTCATCGGGAGTCGCACCCTTCCGGTGGAAACGCTGATGGTGGCGACGCCTGCCTGCGCAGCCTGGCACGAGATCTCGCCGGCTGTGCCGACGATGTGGGTGCCCGCAGGCGACCACGCCGCCGGGAGCAGCCCCGCGCTGAATCCCCGCGCCTGCCACCGGAAGTTTGTAACGCGCCGCGCCCCGGTGCCGTCAGGCTGCGCGATCCATATCTGCGTGGGCACGATTTCGATCATGGAGAATCGCTTGCCCTCGAGTGTCACATCACTGCGCACTCTCCCCTGTCGCGATGCGGCAATGCCGGGCGCTCCCCACACGGGATTGGCGGCTCGCGCGAGCACCCGCCTGCGCGCAGAGGGGGTTGCAACAGGGGCGACGTACACACTCGTGGCGCCTTCGTCCTGGGAATGCCGCCGCCACGCAAACGCGATGCTCGCGGAGTCGGGCGAGAAGGACACGTTGCGATCGACGGCATTGCCGCGGGCGCGGATGTAGCTCTTCACCTCGAGGCCGGCCACCCCGGCGAGGCTGGGAGGCACAGAGACGAGCCCGAGGCCGTTGCCGCTGAGATACCCCTTGGCATTGCTCGACTGCGTCTGGCACGCGATCAGTTGCGAGTTGGGCGCCCAGATGAGTTCGCCAACGCACTCCACGCCCGTGAGCAACGCGCTCTCGCCTGTGACGATATCCACCACCCCGATCTTGGGGGCCGGGGGCTGGCTGAAATTGCCGTAATCGTGGTAGGCCACCTTCGTGCCGTCGGGCGAGATGGCAGCGAATTCCCCGGAGGCGACGGCGCGCGCGCCGGAACCGTCGTTGTTGGCGACCATCACCTGCCCCTGCACCTTGCTGTCGCGCGGTGTCGTGATGTAGGCCATGGCTGCGCTCGCGGCTGCCGGCGCTGCAAGTACCACTGAGCTGACGGCAAGGGCGATGAGGTTGCGTCTGCGCATTGCACCAACTCCGGTCCGGGGCAATCAAACCTACCGCTTTGGGGATCGGGTGTCGTCCAACGCGCCGGAGTCCCCCCAGGCGGCCTGCCACGCCGCGCACAAGGTCCCACAGCAACGCGCACGCAGGGGGCGGGCAAGACGCCTGCAGATCTCAATGGGCGCGGCAGGACTCGAACCTGCGACCCAGGGATTATGAGTCCCCTGCTTTAACCAACTGAGCTACGCGCCCGCGTTGCGTTGTGATCATGCCAACCTCGCGGCCGCTCGATGGCGCTGAACCTGGTGAAGCGTGGTGGTCAGCACGTGCATTCGTGCAACTCGGGTCTTGCGAGGGCTCGACGTGGCGGTGCGGTCATTGGCATGGGGCGGGGTGCCACGCCTGCACTCTTCTCGTTAGCGCCT
>JBIIQA010000070.1:0-7493 GCA_044342355.1 Miltoncostaeaceae bacterium
GTCCGAGCAGGCCCGTGCCAGTGCTGTCCGTAGGCGCGGAGGGCGCAACCAGCGCGAACGTGGACGGGGCGAGGGTGTGGAATGTTCGGCGGGGTTACCACCGGGTGAGGGTCACGACCGTCTCGAAAGCAACCTTTGAGGGCTACCGCTCGGTTTACGTCAATTACGACCCCACCAACTCCGATGCAGTGAGGGAGGATCGGGTCGCTATCCCTCCGACCACCGTGGGCACGCGCGAATCCGGGAGTGTGCGGCTGGAGTGCGTCCGGCGAAAGAGTGACGAGTGGTACACGTCGCGCGACAGTTCCCGGTCCGTCCTTTCCAACACCACGCGGACATTTCGGCTCCCGATGAGGAACCCCGCTCGCTGTCGCGTCAGCGTCTCGCTAAGCGCCTACAACTCCCTCTCGGACTACGACGGGTTCGGCGACTTCCCTAGGTACCCCGGGATCCACAATCTCACGGTGACTTACTCACTCGTGCAGGTCCGGGTGCAGTCCGTCATGTAGGGGGGAGTGGGTGCGGTCGTGGGGGGAGGCACGCCGGGGCACGGGAACTCACGCCAGCACGGAGTGAGAGCCCGCAGGCGCACTACGGACGGCCGGTAGGGAACCCAGTGCACGACCCCCGCCGCCCTTCCCGCGACGCCACCCCCCTCCGCCCCCCGAGGCATCACCGAGGCATCACGGCGGTGGCACAGCGTGCTGTACTCGCACCCCATAAACCTTGATTCCATGGGGATTCTGCATAACGCCTGGCCCCCGTGACGTACGAGCCCAGTAACGCCCACTCTCGGTAGAAAGGTCCGTCTTGACCGGCCTCTCGTCGTTTTGCGGCCTCCTCCGTACACTCACCTCACGCGCACCCTCACCCAGGAGACTCCCCATGCGCCCCCGGACCCTCACCGCCCTTGCAGCAGTGGGCCTTGCTGCTGCGGCACCCGGTGGGCTCGGTGTCGAGCCTTCCCCTCGCACGATCACGAGCATCACGATCCCCGGTGTTCCGGCTGCGGGTGGTATCGGGGCGGTCAAGTGCACGCTGGTGAAACGTGCCGCCGCCTGTAAGGGCATCAGGGCGGTGGGTGCGAACCTCGCTGGCCGCAACCTGCGCGGCATGCACTTCGACAAGGGGAACTTCTCGGGGGCGTCGTTTCGTGGCGCTGACCTGCGCGGTTCGTCATTCCGAGGCGCGAAGTTGAGCGGTGCTGACTTCACCGGGGCGATACTGACAGGCGCGAACTTCGGGCCGCCGACGCGGTCGCGCAAGCGGGCAAATCAGACCCAGCCTGCGCCGCCGTGCGCGGCCACCTCTTGCCAGGGTGCGAACCTCGCGAGCGCGAACTTCACCAGCGCGACTCTCACCGGCGCGAACTTCACCAGCGCGAACCTCGCCAGCGCGACTCTCACGAGCGCGACTCTCACGAGCGCGACTCTCACGAGCGCAGCCCTCACCAGCACGAACTTCACGAGCGCGAACCTCGGCAGCGCGAACCTCAGTAGCGCGAACCTCAGCAGCGCCAACCTCAGCTACGCGAACCTCAACAGCGCGAACCTCACCAGTGCGGTGGTCGTCGCTGCGAACCTCAGCTACGCGAACCTTATGAGCGCGAACCTCACCGGAGCGAACCTCACCGGAGCGAACCTCGAAAACACGTACCTCATCTTTGTTTCGTACAGCGGCAAGACCGTCTGCCCCAACGGAATATTTGCGACTGCCAGCAACTGCCTTGTGCAGCCTTCCTAGGCGTGATGAGTGCGGGAGCCGAAATCAGGGGACCACGACATACAGGTGAGAGGCAGGGGCCAAAAGATCGCTCGTGCGGGAGCAGGTGATGTCCGGTGATGGTGACCAGCACCGGCTGCTGACCTCCCTCGTGCAGGCGCTCGGGTAAGCCTGTGCGCCTGCGCCGTTGGGGCGTGGGCTTACGGAACGCAAGGGCTCGCGACCAGCCGCACCCCACCGCTACCTTCTTACCACGCGCACCACAGCTCAGGAGACTCCCCTTGCGCCCGAAAACCCTCATCGCCCTTGCCGCAGTAGTCCTTTCCGGCGCTGCCCCCGCGGCCTTCGCCTCCCAGCCGACCACCCTCGGCGCCGGCGCAAAGACCTGCGTGCTGAAGCCCGGCGCGTCGTGCAAGGCAGTCACGCACCACCGCGCCAGCCTGGCGGGGCGCGACCTCCAAGGTGCACGTTTCTATGGCGCCAAGATGCATCACGCCGACTTCCGGGGAGCGAATCTGCGTGGCGCGCACTTTCATCGCGCGGTGATGCGTCACGCCAACTTCAGCGGAGCCGATCTTCGTGGCGCACGGTTCCACGGCACGAAGTTGCGGGGCGCCGACCTCAGCGGGGCAAAGCTGAAGGGCGCCCACTTCGGACCGCCCAGAGCGCGAAAGGGTTCGCATCAGGCGCAGCCGGCGCCGTCGTGCAACCCCAACTGCGCGGGGGCAGACCTCACGAGCGCCAACCTCAGTGAGGCAAACCTCACCGGGGCGAACTTCACGAGCGCGAACCTCACGAGCGCAAATCTCACGAGCGCAAATCTCACGGGTGCGAACCTCACGAGCGCGAACCTCACGAGCGCGAACCTCACGAATGCCAACTTCACGAGCGCGAACCTCACGAATGCGAACTTCGCGAGCGCGAACCGCACGGGGACGACCTTCACCAATGCGACCGGCACGGCACAGTTCAAAACGATTGGCGGTACGTTCGTCGCAATCGCGTCACTTACCGGGAGCAATGTCGCGAACTGGTCGTTCTCTGCTTCGTGGCAGACCCCGATCACCGGGGTGAGTTTCGGCGGCTACGGAACAACCAGCTGCCCCGGATCGTATGGGGCCCCATCCGCAGCGCCTGGGTACATCTGCCTGTACCCGAACACGACCGATCTCAACTACGCCGTGAGCGCTCAGACACTCGAGACCTATCGCGAGTGCACCGTCACGACATTCGGTTTCGCCTGCATCGAGAATTGGTACGGCAGCGGTGCCCCCAGTTTTTCGATCTTGAACCCCAACTGCCAAAATTACTGTCATCACGCGTTCCCCAATTTCCGCGGCAGCTGGGCGGTGACGCCGCTCACCTCTTAGGGGGAACGCCACTCCGGCTCAGGCGGGTCTCGGCAGCGCGAACCTCACCATGGTCGGTACCACCGACGACCCCCGGTCGTTCCCGCGAGGGTTTTCCCCTGCCCCCGGGGTGAGGGCGAGGCATCACCGCCCTGTGGGTTCCTTGCACTCACCGGCTCGAGCCCAGGAGCGGGCTCGGCCGCATAGCGGCGTCCGACGCCCTGCTACCAGCCAATACGCGGTGTTACTCGCGGCGTTTGATGAAGGTGGTCTGCAGCGGGTTGTCGAGTCCGTTGATGAGGCGCATGGTCTGTCGCGGGCTGGGCGCGGTGTATCGCGTCCCGAGGGTCGGGGTGGATCCCGGCCCGCCGTCGTTGTAGAGCGGCTTGTAGCCGTTGCCCTGCGCGGGCACGCGCACGGCCACGAGCTTGCGCATTCCGGCCTCGCTGCCCGTGAGGATGATGTCGGTCTGGTTCTCGCTGTCGTCCTGCAGGCACTGGTTCCACTGCCCGGGCCTTGCCTTCACGGTGCGCTCGGCGATGCCCACCACGGTGATCGGCTCGTCATCCACGAGGTACCGGTGGTTGCTCCTGATGATGGGTATCAGCCTGCCCGCCTTCGTACGGGCGACCAGCTGGAAGAAGCTCCGGTACTCGTTCGGATACATCGCGCGAAGCCCGTCGGGCGAGAACGCGCCGCCGAGTGTGGCGATGCGAACCCGATAGCGGGCCTTTGCGGATCCGAAGATGGCCACGCCGTCATTTGGCAGCTTGCCGCTGGCCAGCAGGGCGGGCCCGCCCTCGCCGGCGGTGGACATGCGGGTGATCTTGGCGGCGATCATGCGGGGGCCCGTCCACTTGGCGGGGTCGGCGGGCTGGTCGTCGTATGGGGTTCGGTCGTTGGTGCCCGCAAGACCCACGGCGCTCACCAGTCGCCCCTTCGGCCCCACAAGTTGCAGCGGGGTGGCGTCGGCGAGCACCTTCACTGCCACCGGATAACGGGCGCCGGGGTCGCTCTTGGGCAGGCGGTTTCCCAGGGCCGGACCGTTCATCACCACGGTGGTGCCCTCGTTGTATTCGAAGTTCGGGCCCACGGTGGCGTTGTCGGGAACCACCGTGGTGCCGTCGTTGAGGGTCACCTGGAAGTCGGTGCCCTGCAGCGTGCTCGGCCGTGGTGGCCACGAAAACTGCACCTGCACCACGTCCCAGTTCACGGCGTTGAATGCGGCGCCCCACGCCTGGGTGTACTGGGTGGTGCCGACGGCGGTCGTGTAGGCCCAGGGCTTGGTCGACCAGTCAGCGGCTGCGCTGCACGTGACGTCGTCGTTCCATGCGCCGCCGGCGCTCAGGACCGCGGCGCGGGCCTCCGCAAGCGTCTGGTTCTTGTTGCTGACGTCAAGGCCCGGCACGCCGATGATGTCGGTGAAGTTGAGCGACACCCCCATGATGCGGGGCGTCGTCGCCCACATGTCGGACGCGATGAGGATGTCGCGGTGCTGCGCGCGATTAACCGGTCCGGTCCCCTGAGCCGATGCGAATAGTGGCAGCGCGAGTCCGATGCCCGCGAGTGCGGTGACTGCCGTGTACACAAGAGGGCGGGCGCTGGGCATCGGGGATCTCCAAGTTGGCTGCCGCGAGTGACCCTACAAGCCCTGACCGTCATTACCGCCGCCGTTGCCCTTGGGCTCGGCGCGAGCACGGCGCTTGCCGCGGTACAGGTGCCCTGGGCCACGCAGGCGGGCGGCGGCAACGTGGACAACGGCAACGCCATCAGCACGCTGCCGGATGGCTCGGCGATCGTGACCGGGTACTTCCAAGACACCGCCACCTTCGGCTCCACCACCCTCACAAGCGCAGGGGGGAGCCTCGACGTGTTCGTCGCGAAGTTCCTCGTTGCCCCGCAGGCTGCCGCAGCGACCACCACCACCACCACCCTCAGACCCACGGTGCTGCCAAGCCGCGCCCGGCTCATCAGTGGTCAGGCGATGCGCCTTGGCATCCGCACCACCAACACCGGAACCGGCACCACCCGATCATCAGCCACAAACCCTGCGCTCACCACCACGCAGTCGCGGGCCATCCGCATCAGCCCGCGCACCGCACGGACCCCCGTCACGGGGTAGGTGCATAGCGGCTGAGCGGGTGCTCCTGTACCGCGCTCAGGCGTCGTCGCTCAGGCGCTCACCAGCCCGAGATGGTCACGGGTTACCTCGCGTCACGCTCCGCGCCCACCCAGATGCGCACGGCGATCACCAGCATGAATGCGGCGAAGAGCCAGCGCAGGACATCCTCAGGCATTGCCGAGGCCGCGAGGGCGGCCAGGATTGCCGTGGCGATCGAGCCGATACCGATGATGAGGGCGTCGCCCAGATGAACGTCACCGG
Organism: Miltoncostaeaceae bacterium; assembly: GCA_044342355.1. Classification (GTDB taxonomy): domain Bacteria; phylum Actinomycetota; class Thermoleophilia; order Miltoncostaeales; family Miltoncostaeaceae; genus SYFI01. Next base: position 5,455 of record JBIIQA010000070.1, read on the forward strand.
TCCGGCGCTGCTGCCATGTACCGAGGATCGCCACCGGAATGATCGCCAGGAGTGATGTTGCTTCGGCAACTATCTGGGTGAGGCCGAGCACCAGGGCGAGGGCCGGGACGAAGATGATGCCGCCGCCCACCCCGGCGAGCGCGGCGACGAAGCCGCCCACTACGCCGAGCGCGAGCGCGATGATGGCAGCGGTCACGAGGGCACCGCGAGCAGCACGATGGCGGCGACGACCAGCAGGACCGCGAAGGCGCGGGAGAGGGCGACGGCCGACAGCCGTGCCCGCACGCGCACGCCGATGGTGACGCCGAGGAGCGCGGGGATGCCGACGAGCATGGCGGCGAGCCAATCGACGTTGCCGAGCACCCCATGCGTTGCCACACCGACGACCGCAATGGCAGCGATGGCAGCGAGCGATGTGGCGGTGGCCGCGCGTGAGCCGTAGCCGCAGAGCATGATGAGCAGCGGCACCATCACCACGCCGCCACCCACCCCGAACAGTGCCGAGAACGCACCCCCGACCGCGCCCACGAGCAGAAGTCGCCACGCGGCGGCGCGCAGGTTGCCGGGGGCCGTCACCCGGCTCAGGGAATGGCGAGCACGATCGCGGCGATGATCGCTCCCGCCGCGCAGATGACGGGGATCAGCACCGCCGCCACGATCCCGCTGAATGTGCCACCCGGTCCACGTCTCATGATTTGAGCCTAGCGGCGCACCCGCGCCTCAGCGCAGGACGATCTCCCCACCTGCCGTGGCGATCCCGCACGCGTGGATGCCTGGGCCGGTGCCGGGTTCGTAGCGCACGGGGAGGCCGTGGTCGGCCCCCAGCCAGCCATCGAGTATGGGGGCGAAATCGCCCACCTCGACGAACGTGTAGCCGGTGGGCGCGCAGGTGTGGCCTGCGGCCTCGTAGCGGGCGGCGTTGACCCGGGCACGTACCCCGGGGTCCCCCTTGAGGGTGAGAAAGAACGGCAAGGGGTACTGCGGCATCCCGGCGCTGCGGAATACCAGCTCATCGTCGTCATCGGTTCGTGCCTGCCCCGAGCGGATGGGAAGTCCGCGCCGCTCCGCAGTGTCGTCGAGGTCCTTCACTCCGAGGCACCACCACAGCACGCGGTCTGTGCCCTGCAGCGTGGCCTCCAGCCAGGCCCCGTCGTCCTTGGATGTATCGCCGATGCCGAGGATCTCGAGGAAGCACTGGGGCCCGAGCGGCACGATGCGGTTGGTGGTGCCTCCCAGATGCTCCGACCCGGGCACCGAGCCGAGGCCGAACTCTTCACGCAGGCGGTCGCACGCGGCGTCGGCGTCGACGACGCCGTAGATGACATGGTCAATCCAGAAGCCCTCGTCGTTCGCAGCGGGCATCAGGCCCCCGGCTTCCGCGCGATGGCGAAGAGCTTGCAGTAGTCATAGGTGAACCCGTCGGGCCCTGCGGCATCGCGCAGGCCCTGCGCGATGCGCTGGTCGAGCTCGCTGAAGCCACCGGGCGGGTTGTCGAGCAGGTGCGCTGCCACCGAGCGCGTGCGGGACATGAAGGCATCCGGGTTGGTGTGACGCCGCCTGCGTTCCATCCACACGTCGATGGGCTCGAGCCCCGCGGCCCGCAGGTCGGCGTCGACCTCGTCGACATCACGCTGGTTCTCGGCGAACCACCCGGTCCATGCCTGTGGGGCGTCCACTCGCTCGAGCAGTTCGCGCCAGGCGTCCTCGCCGCCGCGACCGGCTGTGAGGATCGCCAGCACGCCACCCGGGCGCAGGGCGCGGGCCATTCGCGCGATGGCTCCGGGCTTGTCGGCGAACCAGTGCAGGGCCATGGCGCAGACGACGGCGTCAAATGCGCCATCGGGCACGCCCATCTCCATTACGTCTTCCGCCCGCAGCTCCACGCTGACTTGCGGGAACTCCCCGCCCAGCTTCGCGGCGAACTGCTCGAGCATGCCCTCGGACGCATCAACTCCCACGATGCGCTCCACGCCGAACCTCTGCACCATGGCCGCTGATGTCCACCCGGTGCCGCATCCCACATCCAGCACGGTGCGGTA
>JBIIQA010000071.1:0-7420 GCA_044342355.1 Miltoncostaeaceae bacterium
GAAGACGAAACGATGCCTGGTCTCGGGGCGAAGCCCCGAGCCCCGCAATTCCGATTCGCGACCGGAGGAAACACCCCGGCCTGCGGTGGCGGGAGCGTCCCCGGGGACCCGCCCCGGCCTGCGGCGTGGTGGCGTACCATGCCGCTCCGTGACGACCCCATCTGCTGATGCACTGCACGCCCTCGACCTGGCCCTGCGGGCGGCACGCATCGCCGGTGAGCAATTGATGGCCCGGTTCGGTGGTCCCGCGCAGGGGGTGGTCTCCAAGAGCACGTCCACCGACCTGGTGAGCGACGCCGATCACGAGGCCGACGAGACGATCCTCGGCATGATCCGAGCAGAGAGGCCGGATGACGCGATCCTGTCCGAGGAATCGGGCGAGGCCGAGGCCGGTACGACGGGCATCCGGTGGCTGGTGGACCCCCTCGACGGCACCACCAACTACCTGTGGGGATACCCGCAGTGGGCCGTGAGCATCGCGTGCCAGGACGACGAGGGCGGGCTCGTGGGCGTGGTGCACGATCCCATCCGGGGCGAGACGTTCAGTGCCGTGCGTGGGGATACCGCGCAGCTGGACGGCCGTGACCTGGTCCTCGTTGCATCCGATGACCTCGGCCAGGCGCTCGTGGGATCGGGCTTCGGCTACGACGCCGTGCGCCGCCGCCGCCAGGGGCTGCGGCTTGCCGGCGTCATCCCCCACGTGCGCGACATGCGGCGTGGTGGGTCCGCCGCGCTCGACATGGCGTGGGTGGCCTGCGGTCGGCTCGACGCCTATTACGAGTTCGGCGTCAACGCGTGGGACGTCGCCGCGGGTGCGGTGATCGTGGTGGCCGCGGGCGGCACGGTGCAGGACCTGCCCGTGGGGCCCGAGGGCGCCCCGGGCACGCTGGCCGCCCGCCCTGGCCTCGCCGACCCGCTTCGCGCGGTGGTCGACGAGGCCGGTCGGGATATCCCCTAGGAGCCCGCGGTCTCCTTGTAGAGACGGCGCAGGACGGTGGGCAGGATTCCGCCGTTGCGCAGGTACTTCATCTCGTTGGGGCCATCGATGCGTGACTGCACCTGGAAGGTGCGGCCATCGCCCATCTCCACGGTGAGCACCGCGCGCGGCTCCATGTCGGACACGCCCATGATGGTGAAGGTCTCCGTGCCGGTGAGGCCCAGGCTCTCCACGCCCTGTCCCTCGAGGAACTGCAGGGGCAGCACGCCCATCCCCACCAGGTTGCCGCGGTGGATGCGCTCGAACGATTGTGCGATGACGGCGCGCACGCCAAGCAGCGCGGTGCCCTTCGCCGCCCAGTCACGGGACGAGCCTGAGCCGTACTCCTTGCCTGCGAGGACGACGAGCGGGATGCCGTCGGCCTGGTAGCGCATGGAGGCGTCGTAGATCGGAATGATGTCGCCGGTCGTGACGTGCTCGGTCCAGTTGCCCTCCTTGCCACCGGCCATGGCATTGCGCAGGCGGATGTTGCCGAAGGTGCCGCGCATCATCACCTCGTGGTTGCCGCGACGGCTGCCGAACGAGTTGAAGTCGCGCGGCTCCACGCCCTTCGAGATGAGGAACTCACCGGCGGGCGAGTTGACGGGGATCACGCCGGCCGGCGAGATGTGGTCGGTGGTCACCGAGTCGCCCAGCACGGCCAGCGCGCGCGCACCCTCGATGTCGGTCACGCCCGGGGGCTCCGGCGTGAGGCCCTCGAAGAACGGCGGCAGCTGCACGTAGGTGCTGTCTGAGTCCCAGGCGTAGGTGTCGCCGGCCGGAACCGGGATGGCCTGCCAGCGGGCGTCACCGTCGAACACCGACGCGTAGTACTCCTTGAAGAGGTCGGCGTCGATGGTGGTCTCCACGATCTCACGCACCTCGTCTGCCGAGGGCCAGATGTCGGACAGCATCACGGGCTGGCCGTCACTGCCCGTACCGACGGGCTCGGTGGTGAGGTCGATGTCCACGCGACCGGCCAGGGCGAACGCCACCACCAGCGGCGGCGATGCCAGGAAGGCCGCCTTCACGTGCGGGCTCACGCGGCCCTCGAAGTTGCGGTTGCCCGAGAGCACCGCGGCCACCACGAGGCCGTTGTCCTCGATGGCCTTGGTGACGGGCTCGTCGAGGGGGCCCGAGTTGCCGATGCAGGTGGTGCAGCCGTACCCGACCAGGTTGAACTTGATCTGGTCGAGGTAGGTCATGAGGCCCGACTTCTCCATGTAGCCGGTGACCACCTGGGACCCCGGTGCGAAGGAGGTCTTCACGGTCGCATCCACCGTAAGGCCCTTCTCAACCGCGCGCTTGGCCACGAGGCCGGCGCCCACCATCACGTACGGGTTCGACGTGTTGGTGCATGAGGTGATGGCCGCGATGGCCACCGACGCGGGACCGAACTCGGTGGTCTCGCCATCGATCTCCACCGGCACGGTGTCGTAGTGGCGGCCACCGCCGTTCTGGTGCATGCCCTCGGGGTACTCCTGCATGAAGCGGTTGCCCACCTCGGGCAGCACCACGCGGTCCTGCGGACGGCGCGGTCCCGACAGCGAGGGAACGACGTCGCCCAGGTCGAGGGCGAGGTGCTCGTCGTACTGCGGGTCGGGGTCGCCGTCCTCGCGGAACATGCCCTGCTCGCGGTAGTAGCCCTCGACCAGCGGCACGAGGTGGCCACGGTTGGTGGTCTCCAGGTACCGCAGTGCCTCGGCGTCGACCGGGAAGATGCCGGTGGTGGCGCCGTACTCCGGGCCCATGTTGGCGATGGTGGCGCGGTCGGCCAGCGTGATGTTGCTGAGGCCGTCGCCGTAGTACTCGACGAACTTGCCCACCACGCCGTGCGCGCGCAGCATCTCGGTGAGGGTGAGCACCAGGTCGGTTGCCGTGGCGCCCGGCTGCAGCTGCCCGGTGAGCTTCACGCCCACCACGACCGGCCACGGCAGGTTGATGGGCTGGCCCAGCAGGTTGGCCTCCGCCTCGATGCCACCCACGCCGAAGCCCAGGATGCCGATGCCGCTGATCATCGTGGTGTGCGAGTCGGTGCCCACCAGCGAGTCGGGGTAGGCGCGAAGCTCGCCGTCGACCTCGCGCGTGGCGACAACGCTGGCCAGGTACTCCAGGTTCACCTGGTGCACGATGCCCGTGCCGGGAGGCACGGCGCGGAAGTCCTTGAACGCCTGCTGTGCCCAGCGCAGAAGCGCGTAGCGCTCGGCGTTGCGCTCGTACTCCTTGGCGACATTCTCCTCGAACGAGTGGTCGGTGCCGAAGAAGTCCACCTGCACCGAGTGGTCGATCACCAGGTCGGCGGGGACGAGCGGGTTGATGCGCGACGGGTCGGCACCGAGGTCGCGCATGGCGTCGCGCATGGCGGCCAGGTCGACCACGCAGGGCACGCCGGTGAAGTCCTGCATCACCACGCGTGCGGGGAGCAACGCCACCTCGCGCGCCGTTCCCGAGCCGGGCGCCCAGGCGGCCAGCGCCGTGACGTCGTCCTCACTCACGAACTCACCACCCGCATTGCGCAGCACGTTCTCGATGAGGATCTTCACGACGAAGGGGGTGCGGGACAGGTCGGCATCGAGCGCGCCGAGGCGCCAGATCGCGTAGTCCTTCCCACCCGCCGAGAGGGTCGAGCGTGCGTTGAACGGGTCCGGTGATGCGCTCACAGGGGCTCCTCTGGGAAATCGTCGTGAATGGCCCGGCGCGTCCGCGGGGCGATCGGGGAGGGTACAAGAGGGGAGGTTCGGCGGGGGGCATGGGGAATCCCATGGGGACGTCCTTCCCATTCCGAGGTGATCTCCGCATGAAGACCTCCCGCATTGCCGTGGCCGCTGCCGGCCTCACATCCGCCGCCCTCCTCGTATCCGGCTGCGGCATGTTCGGCGATACGCAGACCGTGACCGTGACGAGCGGCACCACGCCCGTGGTGCCGACCACCGGCACCACGGCCACCACCACGTCGACGGCAGCCACCACCACGGGCGCGACCACCACGGCCACGCCCGCGGAGAGCCCGGTGGTGAAGGCGAACAAGGCCCTCCAGCAGGACCTCACCACGCTCGGCTTCTACGACGGCCCCATCAACGGCGTCTTCGGCCCCCAGACCACCGCGGCGGTGAAGGCTCTGCAGCGCCGGGCCGATCTCCCCGTGGATGGCATCGCCGGTCCCCAGACGAGCGCAGCCATCAATCTTGCCCTCGGCAACGACACCACCGATGCGGTGGACCTGCTGCAGACCGCCCTCACAGGGCTCTGTTACTACAACGGCAGCGTGGACGGCGTGTTCGGATCGGGCACGGAGTCGGCGCTCATCGCGTTCCAGAAGGCCGAGGGCCTCCGCGCCGACGGCCGCTACGGGCCGGCGACGGCTGCCGCTCTGGCGAAGGCCTGGCCCCAGCGCCCGGCTTCCTGCCAGGGAGGCGGCGGCGGTGGGAATGGCGGCGGCAACGCCACCGGCGACACCCTCACCCTCGGCAGCCCGGCCATCGCGCGCACGTTCGACCTCACGTCATGCCAGGTGTCGGGCGGCGGCGTGGCAGCCACGGGCCAGGCTTCCGGCGGCTACAAGATCGGCTTTGACAGCCCCGGCGGTGCGGGCGGCAACATTGGCGTCACGGGTGGCGGGCTGAATCTGGAGGGAACGGTCAACACCATCACCGTGTCGCTGAACGGGCAGTTTCGCGCCACCGGTTCGTTCCAGGGCGGCAGCACGTGGACTGCTGTCGGCACCTGCGACGACTGATCCGACGGATCTGACGTGCGTCACCCCGCGGCGCGGCCCATGGCCCGCCGCGGGGTGATCAGCGCGGCCGATGCGCGCTAGCCGGGCGTCGTGAGCCTGCGGTAGCGGATGCGGTGGGGCGTGTCGGCGTCCTCGCCCATCCGCTTCTTGCGGTTCTCCTCGTAGTCGGAGTACGAGCCCTCGAACCACACCACGTTGGAGTCACCCTCGAAGGCGAGGATGTGCGTGGCCTCGCGATCGAGGAACCAGCGATCGTGGGTGATGATGACGGCGCAGCCCGAGAAGGTCTCGAGGGCGGTCTCGAGTGCGCGCAGGGTGTCGACGTCGAGGTCGTTGGTGGGCTCGTCGAGCAGCAGGAGGTTGCCGCCGTCACTCAGCATCTTGGCCATGTGCACGCGGTTGCGCTCACCGCCTGAGAGCTGGCCCACGGGCTTCTGCTGATCGGGCCCGCGGAAGTTGAACGCGGCGGTGTAGGCCCGCGCCTGCACCTCGTTGCCGCCCCCGAGGTCGATGAGGTCGCGACCGCTGCTGACCTCGTCGTAGACGGTCTTCTTCGGATCGAGCGCGTCACGGCTCTGGTCGACGTACGCCATTCGCACGGTGTCGCCGATGCGCAGGTCCCCGCCATCGGGCTGTTCCTGTCCCGTGATGATGCGGAACAGGGTGGTCTTGCCGGCGCCGTTCGGGCCGATGATGCCCACGATGCCCCCGGGCGGCAGCGAGAACGACAGGTCGTCGAACAGGATCTTGTCGCCGAAGCTCTTGGAGAGTCCCGCGGCCTCGACCACCAGATCGCCAAGGCGCGGCGCGAGCGGGATGCGGATGTCCGCGGCCCCTCCGCGCTTTTGCACCTCAGCTTCCTCGGCCACGAGCTGCTCGTAGTTGGTCACGCGCGCCTTGCTCTTGGCCTGGCGCCCCTTGGGGTTGGTGCGAACCCACTCGAGTTCCCGGGCCATGGCCCTCTGGCGCTTGCTGGCCTGCTTCTCCTCCTGGGCCAGCCGCATTTCCTTCTGCTCGAGCCACGCCGAGTAGTTGCCCTGGTAGGGGATCCCGCGTCCGCGGTCGAGTTCGAGGATCCACCCGGCCACGTTGTCGAGGAAGTACCGGTCGTGGGTGACGGCGACCACGGTGCCGGGGTACTCGTCGAGGAACCGCTCGAGCCAGGCCACCGACTCGGCGTCAAGGTGGTTGGTGGGCTCATCGAGCAGCAGCATGTCGGGCGCCGACAGGAGGAGGCGGCACAGGGCCACGCGGCGGCGCTCACCACCGGAGAGCGTGGACACCGCAGCGTCCCCGGGCGGCACCCTGAGCGCGTCCATGGCCACCTCGACCTCGCGGTCGAGATCCCACGAGTTCGTGCGCTCGATTGCGTCCTGCACCCTCTGGTAGTCCTCGAGGAGAGCGGTCATCTCGTCGGCGTCCATCGGCTCGGCCAGCTTGGCGCCCATCTCGTTGAAGCGGTCGAGGAGCGCGCGGCGTTCGGCGACACCCTCTTCCACGTTCGCCCGCACGTCCTTCGACTCGTCGAGCTGCGGCTCCTGGGGCAGGTAGCCCACCTTCACGCCCTTGCCCGGGATCGCGTCGCCATTGCTCGGGGTGATCTCCCCCGCCATGATCTTGAGCAGGGTGCTCTTGCCCGCGCCATTCAGGCCGAGGACGCCGATCTTCGCGCCCGGCAGGAATGCCAGCGTGATGTCGTCGAGCACCACCTTGTCCGGCGGGTACGCCATCCGGACCTTGACCATCGTGTAGATGTATTCGTTCTCAGGCATGCCGCGGATCCTAGAAGGCCGGCAGGTGCTCCGAGCCCGGCAGGTGCTTTGCACCCGCCATGTGCTCCGCGCCCGCCAGGTGCTCCGGTGGCCGGGCACGTCGCGAAACGGTAAGGGCATTTGCGGGGGCCGCAAATGCCGATCCCCGGCTCCGGTTGCCCGGCCACCGGAGCACCTGGCGGGCTCCTACAATGGCGCGCAGGGACGTGACAGAGAGTTCCTTCCAGGCGGACGTCATCGAGCGTTCGCATCAGGTCCCGGTGGTGGTCGACTTCTGGGCGGCATGGTGCGGGCCGTGTCGACAGCTCGGTCCGCTGATCGAGGACGCCGTGGGCCGCCGGGAGCCCGACGTCGTGCTCGCCAAGATCGACATCGATGCCCACCCGGGTCTCGCCCAGCGCTTTCAGGTGATGAGCATCCCGGCCGTCAAGGCGTTCCGGAATGGCGAGGTCGTGGAGGAGTTCGTGGGGCTCGTCTCGGGCACCCAGATGGAGACCTTCCTCGATGCGCTCGTCCCGAGTCAGGTCGACATCCTCGTGGAGCAGGGTGACGAGGATTCCCTGCGCGATGCCATACGCCGCGACCCCGGTCACGTGGATGCGCGCGTGGCGCTCGCCCACCTGCTGCTCGATGGTGATGACGTCGCCGGGGCGACCGAGGTGCTCTCGCCCGTGGAGCACGACCCCGTGGCCGCCGGCCTCCTTGCGCGTTGCCGCCTGATCGGCAGTGACCTGCCCGATGTGCAGGCGGGCCTCGCCGCGCTCGTGCGCGAGGACTGGGAGATCGCCTTCGGGTCTCTCGTCGACGCTGTGACAGGCAGCACCGACAAGGCGCTGCGTGGTGACATCCGCGTGCTGCTCATCGGGCAGTTCCGGGAGATGGGCGACTCAAATCCCCTCGTCGGGGAATACCGCAAGCGACTCGCAAGGGCGTTCC
>JBIIQA010000072.1:0-7372 GCA_044342355.1 Miltoncostaeaceae bacterium
CCGACTGCCCCGGGGGAGGAGCGCTCGCCGCGCACCTCGCCGGCGCAGGCATTGCCGCCGATGTCTCCGAGGCGGATGAGGGCAACGCGTGGCGCAGTGCGCTGCGCGACTTCCACCAGCCCGTCGTGGCGGGGCGCATCCGCGTCCGGCCCCCGTGGGTCGCGCCCGCGCCCGGGATGATCGACATCGTCATCGATCCGGGAATGGCCTTTGGCACCGGCCAGCATCCCACCACGCGCACCGCGCTCGAGTTGCTGCAGGAAGTGCCACCGGGCCGCACCGTTCTCGATGCCGGCTGCGGGTCCGGCGTGCTGTCCATCGCGGCCGCGCGGCTTGCCCTTGGCGCCATCACGGCCATCGATCATGACCCCGAGGCCGTGGCCGCCACCCGGCGCGGTGCCCGCGCCAACATGGTCTCCCTCGGTGCCCACCGGGCGACCATCGGGCAGGACGCGCTGCCAGCGGCCGACATCCTCCTGGCCAACATCACGCTCGAGGTGCTGGGCGTGCTCGCCTCCTCGCTTCGCGCGCAGGCGCCCGCTGCCGCGACGGGTCCGCGGCACGTCGTCCTGTCCGGTCTGCGCGAGCATGAGGTGGACGCCGCCGTCGCCGCGTTCGTGCCCCTCGGGGTCGCTGAGGCCGGGCGCCGTGTCGAGGGGGGTTGGGCGTCGGTGCGCATGGCGGCATGAGGCACCTGTTCCGGTACGTCGTCGACCTCCCGCCCTCCCCGGGTGACGTGTTCACGCTGGGTGGGGATGACTCGCACCACCTCTCGCGCGTGGTGCGGCGGCGTCCGGGGGATGCCGTGGAGGTGATCGCCCCGGGCGGCGAGTTGTGGCCGTGCGAGGTGGTGGACGCGGGTCCGCCATCGCGTGTGCGGGTGACCGGTCCGGCGCGCCCCGGGCCGCGTGCGGCGCCGGTGGACCTCTGGGTGGGCCTGTGCGATCCGGGTCGTCTCGACCTCGTGGTGGAGAAGGCCGCGGAACTCGGTGTGCGCCGCGTGGGCGTGATGGTCACGGAACGGGCGAAGCGCATCCCGGATGACGACGCGTGGGCTCGACGTATCGAGCGCATGGCCCGCGTGGCCGAGGCGGCGGCGCGACAGAGTGGACGCGGCATGTGGCCCGTACCCGGGCCGCTGATACCGTTCAGTCACGTGCTTGCCGACATCGCCCCGGAGCAGGGGATCATCCTCGATCCCCGTGCGCCTGCGTCTCTCGCGGGCATCCTCGGTGGCCGCCCGCATGACGCACCGGTCACGTTGCTCGTGGGTCCCGACACGGGTTTCTCCGGCGCCGAGGTTGCTGTCGCCATCGCCGCCGGTGCCACTCCCGCAGGTCTCGGCGACGGCATGCTGCGGGCCGAGACCGCGGCCATCGCCGCGGTCACGCTCGCACTGGCGGCACGTGGAGGCCTGGGAGACGACGGGAGAGTGCACTGATGCCCGACGACTGCCTTTTCTGCCGTATTGCCGCCGGGGACGTCCCGGCCACGATCGTCGCGCGCGACCGGGGGATGCTGGCCTTTGCCGACATCGCGCCGAAGGCACCGGTGCACGTGCTGGTCATCCCCGAGCGGCACGTCGACTCCATGGCGGGCGTCGAGGGGCTCACCGCGGCGGAGCGTGCCGACATGCTCGCGTTCATCTCCGCGGTGGCGCGTGATGCGGGTCTTGAGGACAGCGGATACCGGGTGACCACCAATCATGGGGCCGATGCACGGCAGAGCGTTCATCACCTGCACTGGCATGTGATGGGCGGGGCAATCCTCTCGGAGGCCATGTGATGCAGCCATGAGCGAGCGGGTGCTCGAGGTGCCTGACCGCGTCGCCGTCGAGCTGGCCGGCGAGCACGACTCCCTCATCCGTGCCCTTGAGGAGCGTCTGAGGCTCGACATCAGCCTGAGGGGGAACCGGCTGGTGCTGAAGGGCGAGGACCCCCGCGTGGAGCGCGGCGTCGCCGTGATCGATGAGCTCGCCCGTCTCGTGGACTCGGGTCGCACCCTGGCACCGACCATGATCGAGGCCGTGGCCTCGGCGGTCGAGCAGGCGGGTCGCCCCGATGCCCTGCTCGGCGACGTGGTGTGGCGCCACCGCCAGCGCAGCATCACGCCCACCACGGCAGGGCAGAAGGCCTACGTGGACGCGATCCGGAAGAACACCATCACCTTCGGCATCGGTCCAGCCGGCACCGGCAAGACCTACCTCGCGGTGGCGCTCGCCGCCGCCGCGCTGTCGCGCCGCGAGGTGGGCCGCATCATCCTCACCCGCCCGGCTGTGGAGGCAGGAGAGAAGCTCGGGTTCCTGCCGGGTGACATCGCCGCGAAGGTCGACCCGTACCTCCGCCCGCTCTTTGATGCCATGCACGACATGCTCGATGCCGACCGCGCCCAGCAGTACCTCGAACGCGGCCAGATCGAGGTGGCGCCCCTGGCGTTCATGCGCGGCCGCACGCTCAACGACTCGTTCATCATTCTCGACGAGGCCCAGAACACCACGATCGAGCAGATGAAGATGTTCCTCACGCGCCTCGGCTTCGGGTCGACGGTCGTGGTGACAGGCGACATCACCCAGGTCGACCTGCCACGCGATCGCCGGTCGGGCCTCGCCGACATCGAGCGCGTGCTGGGGGGCATCCCCGGCGTCGGCGTGGTGCACTTCACGAAGGACGATGTCGTGCGGCACAAGCTGGTGCAGCGCATCGTGGAGGCCTACCGGATCCACGAGGAGGGTGACAATCCGTGGGGCGACCAGCCCTGATCGAGGTCGAGGCACGGCTGGGGGCGGGGGCAATGCCCACGGACCTCGCGCCACTCGTCGACCGCGTGAGGTTCACGTGTGACCGCGTGGGAATCGCGCGCGCAACCGTGGGCATCGTGGTGGTGTCGCCGGAGGAGATGGCGGCCATCAACGGCGAGCACCGGGGAAAGCCCGAGCCCACCGACGTGCTGTCCTTCCCGGTGGATGGCCCCGAGGCCGCCGACTGGCCCGATGATGGACCCCCGCCGGAACTCGGCGACATCCTCATCTGCCCCGAGGCCGCAGAGGAGCCGCTTACGACCCTTGTGGTGCACGGGGTCCTCCACCTCCTGGGATACGACCACGAGGTGGACGACGGCGACATGCTGGCGCTGCAGGACGAGATCGTCGACGCGGCGGAGACCGCATGACTGCCATGCCCCCCGCACCGGATGACGACGACCGCCCCGTGCAGCGGCTGCTGAGGGAGCCGCGCCCCGGCGCGCTGCCCCGGCAGGGATCGCTGCGCTGGTCATTCACGTGGGCGTTCGAGGGCGTGGTGTTCGTGCTGCGCACCCAGCGCAACATGCAGGTGCATGTGGCCGCCGGCCTGCTGGTGTTCATCCTCGCCCTCGCCCTCGGGGTCAGCCGCTTCGAGCTGCTCGCCCTCGTGCTCGCCGTGTGCCTCGTCCTCGTCGCCGAGATGTTCAACACGGCCCTCGAGGCCGCCATCGACGCGGTCATCACCTCGTATCACCCGCTCGTCAAGGTGGCGAAGGACGTCGCCGCGGGCGCTGTGCTCATCGCGGCGCTGGCCGCGGTGGCCGTGGCGTACCTCGTGCTCTATGGGCGCCTCTCGGAGCCGGGGCGCGACCTGCTGACGGGCGTGCGCCAGGCGCCCACGCACGTGGTGGTGATCGTTCTGGTGGTCACCGTCATCGCGGTGGTGGCCCTCAAGGCGTACGCGGGCTCCGGCACCCCGCTGCGTGGCGGGTTCCCGTCCGGACATGCTGCCGTGGCCTTCGCCGCGTGGATGGCCGTGACCCTCATCGTGTTGCCGCTCACCCACGGCGCACTGGTGTCCACGCTGGCCTTCCTGCTCGCCCTTCTCGTCGCCCAGTCGCGGGTGGAGGCCGGCATCCATTCATCCGCCGAGGTCGTGGCGGGGGCCGTGCTCGGGGCGGGGGTCACCGTGGTCCTGTTTCAGGTGTGGGGATGACGCTGCACTCCGGACTGGTGGCCCTTGCCGGGCGCCCGAACGTCGGAAAGTCGACGCTCGCCAATGCGCTCGCGGGGGCGCACGTGGCCGCCGTGTCGCCCCGCCCCCAGACCACGCGCCGCCGTGTGCTTGCCGTCGCACGGGGCGAGGGGTGGCAGGCCGTGCTGCTGGACCTTCCCGGTTATCAGCGGCCCGCGGACCGTCTGACCGAGCGGATGCAGGAGACCGTGGACCGCACCGTCACCGACACCGATGCCGCGCTGTTCGTGCTGAATGCCGCCGAGGAGGTGGGCAAGGGCGACCGGTTCATCGCCGAGCGGCTGAAGGCCAGTGGGCTGCCCACGGTGATCGTGGTCAATCAGGTGGACCGCGTCGAGCCCGCCGTCGTGGCCCGCACCATCCTGCAGGCCTCCGCGCTGCTGCCGGACTTCGTGGCCCTGCATCCGGTCAGCGCCCTCACCGGTGAGGGCCTCGACGCCCTGCGTGAGGAGTTCCGGGCCCTGCTGCCCGAGGGCCCCATGTACTTCCCCGAGGGCGTGAGCACCGACCAGACGCAGGATGAGATGGCCGCCGAGATGATCCGTGAGGCCGCCATCCAGCGGCTCCGCGACGAGGTGCCGCACGCGCTGGCGGTGCACGTCGAGGACATCACCGACGCACGCACCGGCATTCGCATCGAGGCATACATCTACGTCGAGGCCCAGAGCCAGAAGGGCATCGTGGTGGGGAAGGGCGGCGCAATGATCCGGGACATCGGAAGCCAGGCCCGGGCGGTGCTGACCGAGGGATTCGGCCAGCCGGTGCATCTCGACCTCCAGGTGAAGGTGAGGCCCCGGTGGCGGCGCGACGACGCCATGCTCGACCGCCTGGGGATCTAGGGGCGCACTCCGGGTGGCGCCTATACTTCCGCGCCATGCCGGATCTCCCCGCACAGCGGTCCATATGAGGGCCCGCGAGCTCGCCAAGAGCATCGACTTCACGCTCATCCGCCCCGGGGTCACCGCGTTTGACCTCGCAGATCACTGCGCCGCCGCATCGCGCCTGCACGTCGCCAGCGTGGTGGTACCGCCCACGATGGTGCGCACCGCCGCCGAGACCCTGCGGGGTGGGGACGTGAAAGTGGGCACCGTGGTGAGCTATCCCTTCGGCAACGACGAGACGGCCACCAAGGCCGCCGTCACCCGCGCGGCCGTTGCCGCAGGCGCCCGCGAGATCGACGTGGTCATCAATGCCTCCGCGCTGCTGTCCGGCCGTCCGGGCGTTATGCGTGCCGACCTCGGGGCGGTGGTGGACGCCGCACGTGATGCCACCAGCGCCCATGTGATGGTGCGCGCGGTGGTGGAGGCACCCCTTCTCGGCACCGTCCTGCTGCGCGAGGCCTGCAATCTGGTGGTCATGACCGGTGCCGACTTCGCCGTCACCGCCACCGGCCTTGCGGGGCCCGCCCGTACGCAGGACGTCGAGGTCATGCGCCAGGCCCTTCCCGCCGAGGTCGGCGTGATCGCCGCCGGCCGGGTTGACGATGTGGACCACGCCATCGCGTTGCTTGACGCAGGGGCGCAACGCGTGGTGACGAATGCCGCAGGCGTGATGGTGGACACCCTCATGGGCGTGGCCGCATGACGGCAGCATCCGGGGAATACCCATCGGATCGCGTGCGGTTCGGCGACAACGGTCTCGCGCCCGCCATCGTGCAGGACGCCGCGACCGGCCGCGTACTCACGCTCGCCTGGATGAATGCCGATTCCCTTGCCCGCACGCTGGAGACCGGCGAGACGTGGTTCTGGAGCCGCTCCCGGCAGGAGTTGTGGCACAAGGGCGGGACCAGCGGCAATACGCAGCAGGTGACCGGCCTCGCCACCGACTGCGACGACGACGCCATTCTCGTGGCCGTGCGACCCGCCGGTCCGGCCTGCCACACGGGCGAGGAGACATGCTTCCACGTGCCGTTGCAGGGGGCTGTGGGGCCGGACGCCGCCCCGTTCGCGGCGTTGCCCGATCTCGAGGCGGTCATCCGCGAGCGCGCTGCCGATGCCGACCCCACGTCGTCGTACACGGCGTCGTTGATCCACCGCGGCGTCGACACCATGTGCAAGAAGGTCGGCGAGGAGGCCACCGAAGTGGCCATCGCCGCAAAGGGCGGTGAGCGCGACCAGCTCATCTACGAGAGCGCCGACCTGCTGTACCACCTCGTCGTGCTGTGGCAGCACCTTGACGTGCGTCTCGAGGACGTCGCCGAGGAGCTGGCCTCGCGGAGGCGGGAGACGGAGTGACCACCCTCCGGATCGACGTCCCGGCGCGTCCGGCGGGCGACGAGGTCGTGGTGTCGCCATCGCGTGATGAGGTGCGGTCGCACGTGGGCACGTACCGACAGGTGCCGGTGGCCCACACGTATCTCGATGATTGCGAGACGCCGGTCAGCGCGATGCTCAAGTTGCGCGACGGTGGACCATGCTTCCTCCTCGAGAGCGCCGAGCAGGGGCAGCGTCTCGGCCGGCACTCGATGATCGGCATCGACCCCCAGGCGGTCATCCGCGCCGAGGGCGGACACGTGCGCATGCGTCGTCACGACGGTACCGAGCACGACCTCGACCCGGCGGATCCATTCGGCGCCATCCAGGCTCTCGTCGACGACGTGCGCATGGCCCCGCCTGCCGACCCGCTTGCGTTCTGGGGCGGCGCGGTGGGCTTCTTCGGTTACGACATGGTGCGCACGGTCGAGAACCTGCCCGCCGTGCCCGACGACGACCTCGGCATTCCCGACATGGTGATGATGCTCACCGGCCCTGTCGTGCTGTTCGACCATCTGCGCCGTTCCACCACCATCATCGTGCCGTGCGACATCGCCGACGGGGCCGACGTCGACGCCGCATACGCACGCACCATCGAGGCCATCACGCGCATCAAGGCGCGCCTGCAGGGCCCCGTGCCGCACCCCGCCCCTCATGGGGCCGTCGACATCGGTCCCGTGGAGAGCAACACCGGCCACGACCGCTTCTGCGAGGCCGTGGAGACGGTCCGCGAGTACGTCTACGCCGGTGACGCCTTCCAGGTGGTCCCGTCGCAGCGGTTCTCGGCCACCGTGGGGCTCGAGCCCTTCGCGGTGTACCGGGGTCTCCGCACGGTCAACCCGTCGCCGTACATGTTCTTCATCGACTGCGGCGACGTGCAGCTGGCCGGGTCGTCGCCCGAGATGCTGGTGAAGGTGACCGACGGCGTGGTGGAGACCCGCCCGATCGCCGGTACGCGCCCGCGCGGGGCCGATCGGGCAGAGGACCTGGCGCTGGCTGAGGATCTCCTGTCCGACCCCAAGGAGCGCGCCGAGCACGTGATGCTCGTGGATCTCGGGCGCAATGATCTCGGCCGTGTGTGCGCCCCGGGCAGCGTGCGGGTGAAGGACCTCATGGTCGTCGAGT
>JBIIQA010000073.1:0-7331 GCA_044342355.1 Miltoncostaeaceae bacterium
CATGGGCGGAGCGCTATTCACTGGATGAGGTGAAGGTGGAGGCCGCGGTCCGCGTGCTCCGCCGCGAGCCGGTGCGCGTGGGCGATAGCGACGTCCCCGCCTTCGTCATCCGTACCACCGCCGACATCACCGGCCCGTTCCCGGGCACGCGCGTGGACGAGGTGTGGTGGTCGCCTGCGCTGTCGATGCCGGTGCGGTGGAAGCTCGACATGGACATCAGCGGAATCGCGTCGCTGCGCACCACGGCAGACATCACCATGACCGCCCCGCCGCCGCCCTCATGACCGGCCCCGTGGCGGGCGATCGCGCGCCGCTGCCGGTGGTGTTGCTCGTCGTGGTTGCCGGGGTCCTGGCGTTCACCACGGATCAGCCACTGGTTCTCGCCGCGTTGGCAATCGGCGCCCTCGTCCTTCTGCGTGCGGCCCCCGGCCACCCCGGTCGCCTCGTCCTCATCGGGGCCCTCATCTCCGCCGCCGGCGTGTTCCTCCTGACGCCGCTGGTATCGGGCCAGGGCGACCTCGTGCTGTTCTCGCTGCCCGTGCCCCCGCCGCTCGATGGCGCCATCACCGCGGAGGAGGTGGCCGCGGGCTCTGCTGCCGCCGCCCGCGTGCTGGCCACTATCGCCCTTGTCGCGGCGCTGTTTGCCTGGGCCGACCCCGATCGCATGCTCGCGGGCCTCGGTCGCGTGGCGCCGAGGTCGGCGCTGGTGTCGGCGCTCGCCGCACGGCTTGTCCCCACCATGCGGCGTGATGCCCGGGCCATCGCCGAGACGGCGCGCCTGCGCGGGGTGGCGCTCACCACCGGTCCCCGGCTTTCCCGCGCGCGCGCCGCCGCGCCCCTTGCGCTCCCCCTTGTGGGTTCGGCCCTCGAGCGGGGTCTCGATGTTGCCGAGGCCATGGCAGCCCGCGGCTACGGCGAGGGTCGGCGTACACGCCTTCCCGAGCGCGCGCTCGACCGCGGTGAGCGCGCCACGCTGTTTCTGGGGGTCGTCCTGGCTGCGGCCGTCGTGGCCGCCATCGCGCGTGGGGCCACCGGGTTCACCTTCTACCCGGTGCTGGGCCCCATCGTCACTGGGGCCGCGGTGTCGCTTGCCACCGCGGCCCTCGCGGCGCTGCTGCTGTCGGCCCTCGCCCTGTCACGCCCCGCGCGCCGCCCAAGAGGTGTTGGACCGCACGATGGGCCGTGATACGGTCCCCGACCCGTTCGCCCGAACGAGCGATGCGCTGTGTCCGGTGACTCGTCCCGGCACCCGCCATTGCGAATGTGGAAGGCGAGCGGTCCACGACGTCACGCCCATCATCCGGAAGAGGCCCGTGCCTACGATTAACCAGATGGTCCGCAAGGGCCGCAAGCCCAAGGCGACCAAGACCTCCACGCCCGCCCTTCGCGGCGCGCCGCAGAAGCGCGGAGTCTGCACAAGGGTCTACACCACCACCCCGAAGAAGCCGAACTCGGCGCTGCGCAAGGTCGCGCGCGTTCGGCTCACCAACGGGATGGAAGTCACGAGCTACATCCCGGGTGAAGGGCACAACCTGCAGGAGCACTCCGTCGTGCTCGTGCGTGGCGGCCGCGTGAAGGACCTCCCGGGAGTCCGGTACAAGGTCATCCGCGCCGCGCTCGACACCGCAGGCGTCTCTGACCGCAAGCAGGCGCGCTCGAAGTACGGCGCCAAGACCCCGAAGTAGGAACATGCCCCGCCGCGCAGCAATCTCACGCCGTCCGCTCATCCCGGACCCCGTCTACGACAACGCAATCGTGACGCAGCTCATCAACAAGGTCCTCCGGGACGGCAAGAAGTCCGTTGCCGAGCGCACCGTCTACGACGCCCTCGAGCGCATTCGCGATCGCACGGGACGTGACCCGGTGCAGGTCATGGAAGAGGCCATCCGCAACGTCACCCCGGTGCTCGAGGTCAAGAGCCGCCGCGTGGGTGGCGCCACGTATCAGGTGCCGATCGAGGTGCCGGCCCGCCGCGGCCGCACCCTGGCAATCCGCTGGATCGTCCTCTTCTCGCGCCAGCGTCGTGAGAAGCAGATGAGCGAGCGCCTGGCGAATGAGCTGCTCGACGCACTCGGTTCGCAGGGTGGTGCGTTCAAGCGCAAGGACGATCTCTACCGGATGGCCCAGGCCAACAAGGCCTTCGCGCACTACCGCTGGTAGTCCCGTTCCCTGCCGCGTTGCGGTGGGTTTCGACTTGGATTCATGAGAGACGACGCGGGGGGGAACCACCTCCCGTGCCACACCGTTACGGACAGGTGAGATTCAGTGGCTGAGGTGAAGAACGTCCCGCTCGAGCGCACCCGGAACATCGGGATCATGGCGCACATCGATGCCGGCAAGACGACCACGACCGAGCGCATCCTCTACTACACGGGCCGCACGCACCGTATTGGTGAGGTGCATGAGGGCGCCGCGACGATGGACTGGATGGAGCAGGAGCAGGAGCGCGGTATCACCATCACCTCCGCCGCCACCACCTGCTTCTGGCGCGACCACCGCATCAACATCATCGACACGCCCGGCCACGTCGACTTCACCGTCGAGGTGGAACGCTCGCTGCGCGTGCTCGACGGCGCCGTCGCCGTGTTCGACTCGGTGGCCGGTGTGGAGCCGCAGTCTGAGACCGTCTGGCGTCAGGCTGATCGCTACCACGTTCCGCGCATCGCGTACGTGAACAAGATGGACCGCATCGGTGCCGACTTCGACGCCGCCGTGCAGACCATGATCGACCGCCTCGGTGCCCGTGCGATCCCGATCCAGCTTCCCATCGGCGCCGAGTCCGAGTTCGCGGGCATCATCGACCTCATCGAGATGAACGCCACCACCTACAAGGACGACCTGGGAACCGAGGTCGAGGTGGGCCCGATCCCCGAGGATCTGGCAACCGACGCAGAGGTCGCCCGCGAGCAGCTCATCGAGGCCTTGGCCGACAGCGATGACGTCCTTGCCGAGCTGTATCTCGAGGGCGCGGACATCCCGGTGGATGTCGTGAAGGCCGCCATCCGCAAGGCCGTGCTGGCCATCGCTGTCACCCCGGTGCTCTGCGGTTCATCGTTCAAGAACAAGGGCGTGCAGCCGCTGCTCGACGCGGTGGTCGACTTCATGCCGTCGCCCCTTGATGTCCCTGCGGCGGAGGGCATCGATGACCGCGGCAACGAGGTGGAGCGTCCGTCCGACCCGTCGGCGCCGTTCTCCGCTCTGGCCTTCAAGGTCATGAGCGACCCATACGTCGGCCGCCTCACCTTCCTGCGCGTCTACTCCGGCTCCATCAACGCGGGCGACGGCATCATCAATGCGACGAAGGGCGAGCGCAAGGAGCGCATCGGCCGCCTGCTGATGATGCACGCCAACCACCGCGAGGAGGCCGAATCGGCCTCAGCCGGTGACATCGTCGCGGCCGTGGGCCTCAAGACCACCACGACCGGCGACACGCTCTGCGACCCGGCGAACCCGGTGATCCTCGAGGAGATGACCTTCCCCGACCCGGTCATCCGCCTGGCCATCGAGCCCAAGACCAAGGCCGACCAGGAGAAGCTCTCCACCGCCCTGCAGCGCCTCCAGGACGAGGACCCCACGTTCCGCGTCCGCACCGACGAGGAGACCGGGCAGACGGTCATCGCCGGTATGGGCGAGTTGCACCTGGAGATCATCGTTGACCGCCTCATGCGCGAGTTCAGCGTTGACGCCAACGTGGGTGCCCCGCAGGTGGCCTACCGCGAGACCATCCGCAAGCGCGTGGAGAAGATCGAGGGCCGTTTCGTCCGGCAGTCCGGTGGTCGCGGCCAGTACGGCCACGTGTACATCTCGGTCGAGCCCAACGAGCCGGGCAAGGGCTACGAGTTCGAGAACAAGACCGTGGGTGGTTCCATCCCCAAGGAGTACGTCCCCGCCGTGGACGAGGGCATCAAGGAGGCCCTCGAGGGCGGCATCGTCGCCGGTTTCCCCATGGTGGACGTGCGTGTGCAGCTCATCGACGGCTCGTACCACGATGTCGACTCCAACGAGGGCGCCTTCAAGATCGCCGGCTCCATGGCCGTGCGCGAGGCCGCCAAGCGGGCCAGCCCGTGTCTGCTGGAGCCGCTCATGGCCGTCGAGGTCGTCACCCCGACCGAGTTCATGGGCACCGTCGTGGGTGACCTCAACGGTCGCCGCGGTCGCATCGGCGGCATGGAGGAGAAGGGCACCACCGGCACCATCCAGGCGCAGGTCCCGCTGTCGGAGATGTTCGGCTACGCCACCTCAGTGCGTTCCGCCACGCAGGGCCGTGCCACGTTCAGCATGCAGTTCGACCACTACGCCGAGGTCCCCAACTCCATCTCGGAGGAGATCAAGGCCAAGGTCGGCGCCTCCGGCTGAGGCCGCACACCGGAATGATGTTCACGAGGGGCCGCCGACGTGCGGCCCCTCGTCATTGAGGTGTGCCGAGAGCCGGGGTGACGCGCCGGCCCGGCTCTCGTGGGCTGGTACGTTCGACGGGAGATGGCGCCCCGTTTTCCCCAGGCCGGTTCCGGTCTCCGTCGTGCCCGTGGGCGTGTTCGTGCTCTCGCCGTCCTTGCCATGGCAGCGCCCGTGCTCGCGGTCGCCGGTTGTGGCGGGTCCGGCGCCACAACGGCCTCCACGGCGCCGGCACGTGCGGCGGCCACTGCCGAACCGACGCTGTGCAGCGACAGGTACTGGTCGAAGACGGTGTACCTGACCCTGGTGAACCGGACCGCGGTGCCCGCGGACATCACCGCCGATGGCTACCTCTGCGACCACTGGTCATCCGAGGGCGGTAGCTACCCGATCGTCTTCACGGGGATCGTGCCCGGTGGCGGCGAGCGCCGGGAGAGGCTCGAGTCGCGCTACTGGAACACCGTCAATGACCGGACGAACGACTTCCGGCTCACCGTGAGGGGCCTCGGGCCCGTGCGGGTCCGCGTCGTGGAGAAGGGCAACCGGAACGAGCGGTGGTTCGAGATCATGTCCGACTCCGGTACGTGGCAGCGCTGCGGCCAGCCGGCCGCATGGGCATCGCTCGGCTCCAGCACGGTGCGGGCCACGTTCGCGTCGTGCGGGTACGACGACAACGCCAACTTCCTCGCCACGCTGGCGCTCGAGCGGCCCGCGGGGGAGACCGCCGACCTCGTCACGACTGTCGTCCGCTCCACCCCCAGCGGTTCGACGGTCACGGCCACCGGAACCATCGTCATGTCGCCCGAGCCCTCGTCGGGGGACCGCGAGTGCGTGCTGCCGTCGCCCGAGTTGCCGGTCACCTGCACCTCGACCTTCCCCACGGGCACGACGGTGAACCTCACTGCGAGGCCCGGCCCGCAGTCGGCGCTCAACACGTGGAAGGGCGCCGCCCGCCAGTGCAACGAGCCCGGTGGCCCGGGCACGCCGCCGCCGACCACCTGCACCGTCACGCTCGAGGGCCCGCAGACCGTCGTGACCGCAGGGTTTCGCCCCGCATCGACGCCTCCGCCCGCCTCCTGAGCACTTACTCGTGCAGCAGCCGGTCGAGGTGTACGGCGGGGTGGACGGCCGACCGCCCGGTGAGGTCGTGGATCTGTTCGCGGCAACTCACACCCGCGGCGACCACGGGCGCCGATGAAGCCCGCACCTGCGGTGCCAGGCGGTCCTCGCCGATGAGGCGCGACACCTCGGGATGCTCGTAGCCGAAAGCGCCGGCCATGCCGCAGCAGCCCGCATCGGTCGCCGTGGCACCGGCCCCAAGGGCGGCCACGGCCGCGTCATCACCTGCCGACCGTGCATGACAGTGGCGGTGCACGAGCGGGCCGTCGCGCACTCCGGGGACCTCCAGTCCGAGGTCGAGGACGGCGCGCTCGAATGAGATGACGGCATCGGCCACCCAGGTGGAGCGCGGGTCGTCGGGCAGCACCCATGGGAGGTCGGACGCCAGCATCGACATGCACGAGGGCTCCAGCACGACGATGGGGTGCCCCGCCATGGCGTAGGGCGCAAGCGCCGTGAGTACGCGTGCGCCCTGCGTGCGGGCGAGGTCGGGCATACCCTGCGAGAGGGCAGGCCTTCCGCAGCAGCCACCCGCGAGGACCTCCACCCGGGCCCCCGCGGCCGACAGCACGCGCACGGCGGCATCGCCGGTGGGGGGTTCGAGGAAGCGGGTCCAGGTGTCGGCGAACAGCCCGAGGGGCATTCCCGTCGCCGGGCCGGTGGCCGACCGCGGACGGCGCCACTCCCGCACGGGCATGGGCACCGCGCGACCCAGGCGCGCCTCTGCCGCCCGTCCGATACGACGCGCGATGCGCGGTGACGCCGACCCTGCGCGCATCAGGTCGTGTGCGTGCGCGGCCGCCAGTGACGCCATGGAGGGCCGATGCTCGACGTGCCGCTGCACCAGCGCCTCGACCTTCAGGCGCGACATGTCGACCCCGGCTGGGCACTCGGTGGCACAGGCCTTGCATGACAGGCACAGGTCGAGCGCCTCGTGGAGGCCCGGGTCGGCCAGGCCCAGGTCCAGGTGGCCCTCCACGGCCGCCCGCAGCAGCACGGCCCGCCCGCGCGTGGAGTGCCGTTCGTCGCGCAGCGCCTGATACGACGGGCACATGACGGCGTCCGATCTGAGGCACTGTCCATTGCCGTTGCAGGCCTCTGCTGCCCGCTGCAGGCCGCCGGCGTACCCGAATGGCACCGTCGTGCCGATGTCGTGCAGCGGAGGGGATTCCCGTATACGCAGGCCCTCATCGAGCGGATCGGGATCCGTGATGATTCCCGGGTTGAGGATGCCTGCCGGATCGAGCGCCCGCTTCGCGTCTCGGAACCGGGTGATCATGTCGGCGTCGTACATGCGGGGAAGAAGCTCGCCACGCAGTCGCCCGTCGCCATGCTCGCCCGAGAGCGATCCGCCGTGCGCGTGCACGATGTCCGCCACGCCCTCGGCGACGCGACGCACGCGCTCCGGGGCACCGGGCGCGCGCAGGTCGACCATGGGCCGGATGTGCAGGCAGCCCACGCTCGCGTGGCCGTACCAGACCGCGTCGGCCATACCCTCCTCCGCCAGGAGGGCACGAACCTCGCGGGCGAATGCCGCGAGTCGGCCCGGTGGCACGGCGGGGTCCTCGATGAACGGGATCGGCTTGGCATCACCCTCGGTGCGCAGGGCGCGTGCGATACCCGTGCGCCGGATGGTCCAGACGGCGGCCTGGTCGGCCGGGTCGGTCATGAGGACGGCACCCGGGATCGAGCCCGCCCGCTCCCGCACCTCGGGCGCCTCCCCCGAGTACTCGACCACCAGCATCGCGGGCGCGCTCTGCATCACGCCGAGGAGTGCACGCTCATGAGGCTGCCGGTTGGCGGGGTCGAGCAGCGCG
>JBIIQA010000074.1:0-7233 GCA_044342355.1 Miltoncostaeaceae bacterium
ATGGCACCCGTCTCCGACAGGCGCACGTCGCCCTCGCGCAGTGCCGGGACCCGCTTCAGCGGGTTGGCATCAGCGAAACCGGGGGCCTCGTCGCGACGTCGCGGGTGCACGTCGACCACCTCATACGGTGCGCCAGCGCACTCGAGGGCGCAGCGCACCGCGAACGATGACGAACCGGTGATCTGGAACAGGGTGATCATGAGCCCTCCCCGGGCAGATCCATGAAGAGGCGGGCGACGACGCCGTAATCGAGGCCGCCGTCCACCTCCTCGAACAGTTGGGCGACGGGGTCGCCGATGGTGAGCGGGGTGCCCGCGAGGCCGCGCGCATGGCGCAGGTCCTTTCGGAGGTCGCGTGCCCGGAAGCCCGGCGCGTGATCGCCTGCCATGACCCGCGGGAAGAGGTTGCGAAGCTGCCAGGAGTCGCCGCTCGACGCGGTCACCACCCGGGCAAGGACGTCGATGGGCACGCCTGCGCGCTGGCCGATGCCGAGCGCCTCGGCCGTGCCGGCCGAGATCACGGCCACGAGCAGGTTGTTGACGAGTTTGGCCACGAGCCCCGAGCCCACCGGGCCGCAGTGCACCCGCTTCGCCGGATCACCGATGAGGTCAAGCACCGGCACGGCCGCAGCCACGCCTGCGGCCGTGCCCCCGCACATCACGGCGAGCGTTCCGGCGGCCGCGCCGGCCGGACCGCCGCTCACCGGGCAATCGAGGTACTCCGATCCCCCGCCCGCGGCGATCGCAGCGGCCTCCACGGCCGCCGCGGGGGCGATGGTGGAGGTGTCGATGATGAGCGGTGGCGGGGATGGGGCCAACATGGCCTCGGAGACCACGGCAAGCACATCCTCGGAGTCGGTCACCGACAGGACCGCCACATCTGCCCCGTCCACCGCGCCTGCGATCGTCGCGGCGGCTGTTGCGGGAAGCCCCTCGGCCCTGGCCGCGGTGCGGGCGTACACGGACACGTCGTGGCCGGCGGCCGCGATGGTCCTGATCAACCCGGCCCCCATGAGGCCGGGGCCGATGACGGCCACACGCATGAACGGAACCCTATCCGGCGCCAGGTGCGCTCTCGCGCGCGAGATGCTCGCGGTCGGCACCCACGTCGGCGCCTCCCCGCCAGGTGCACCCCGGGCAGCGGTCCTCACCCTCGATGTGGCCCTCGGCCCACGATCGCGCCGCGACCATGGGCAGCACGCGGTCGGCAGGCCGGCCCTCCCCGAGCAACCCGAGGGCGCCGATGACGATCGCGATGAGCACAGGGTCGGCCGGGTCGGGATACGGCGGTACAGGGCCCGGCGGAGTGAGCCCCGGAACCGGTCCGGCGCCCGACCCGGGGCAGGCATCCGCGATAAGGCTCACGCGCGCGGGTGCGCGGTCGAAGCCGCACCGACCATCGCACCCCTCGCAGCGATCCTCCCCGTCGAGGTGCCCCTCCATCCATGCGTGCACCGCGAGATCCACGACTGCCTGCGCAGGCGATGCCTCCGCGGCAATGCGCGCGGCCCGGCCAAGCAGCCCCGCGAGCACCACCGACCCGGCTGGCGGCGCCGGGGGGACATCCACATCACCCGAGAACAGGGGGTTGCCCGCGGGGCGGAACCCCGACGCCCCGGGCGTGGTCACGTCACCCCGCGGGCCGGGCGGATATGCCGGGCCGCCCACCGCCACGCGGCGAGGACGAGGGGGGCGAGGGCAAGGGCGGCGATGTCGAAGAGCACGTATCCCGCCGCGGCACCGCTCGGCGGATTGCCGTTCATGATGCCGAGGCCCGGGATGTACTCGTACCACATCCATGTGCCCACCCAGGTCCCCCAGATCTCGAGAAACGCCACGAAGAAGAACACCCCTGCGTACAGCAGCGGGGCTCGCCCGATGATCAGGAAGACGACCAGGAACGCCACGGCGATGGCCCCGGCCACGTCAACCCTCCCGAGGGCATTGGTGAGGCCGAGGATCCCCCAGGCAAGCGCGCCGCCGATGGCGACCCCGATGACGATCCGCGGGTGCAGGCGCGCCACCCGCGTCTGCGAGAAGCGGTAACCCGCGAGGTACACGAGGCCGTGCCCGGCGGGCACGAAGAGCGGGAGGTTGCCGAGCCGGTAGTCGTAGACGCCGAGCAATGTGGAGAAGATGAGTTCGGCGGAGGTCGCGACGACCACCACCACGAACACGCGCGATCGGTCGAGCGGCGACAACGGGATGCACGCCGCGATGAGCACGGCCCACGCGACGACCGACAGCACGATCTGCCACCCGAGCCCACCGAGGGAGTCGAGCCAGAGCCCCAGGGAGGTGAGCACCAGGAGGAACGGGATGAACGTCCTCGGGCGCGCGAGCCCCGTGATGGCCAGCGACCAGAGGCGCCGGGGAAGCGACGGCGGCTGCGCGGTGTCGAGGGTCGTCACGCGGCTCAGGGTAGACCGGGATGTGCCGCGCGGAAGGGGGATCCGCCGCGACGGGGACGTCTAGCCCTCGCGGGGCTCCCGTGCCTGCTCGTCCTCGGCCTCGGGCACGGCCTCGGCGCGGCCCTGCTCCTCCGCGGCCTCAAGCGCCTCTATGGCGTCAAGACGGGAGAGGACATCATCCCCGCTCTGCATGGTGCGGAAAGAGCTTCGGCGCTCCCGCTTGGCCTTCGCCATGTGAACCTCCGTCGTTACGGCCGGGATGGTACCCGGCGCCGTCGGCGTCGCCGGCGCCGTCGGCGCCCGATGCGGTCGGTTGCCAGTGCCGCGACAAGGCGATCGTCAGCGGGGGGGAAGTCGTAGCGAGTGAGGTCCTCACTGCGCACCCACCGGAACTGCGGGCTCACAAGCGCCCGTGGACGCTGCCCACCCGGGTAGCCGCACTCGTAAAATCGCAGGCGCAGGGGGCCAGCATCCTCCCGCCAGATCATCCGGGGTGCCGTGACCTCGATGCCGAGCTCCTCGCGCAGCTCGCGGCGCAATGCCTCGACGTCCTTCTCGCCGGGTTCACGCTTTCCACCGGGGAACTCCCACCGGCCGGCATGCCCGGAGCCCTCCGGGCGCTGCGTGATGAGGATCCATGGCCCCTGGCGGATGACGGCGGCCACGACCACCACGGGCTCGTCACGGCGCGCCATCATGCGCCGCCGCCCACCGGCACGAGCAGCGCCCCACGGCGCTCCGCGAGGCCATCGCCCACGAGGCTGTCGGCGGCCTCGGGGTCGTGGGACACCCGCGCCCGGCCATCTGCGGCAAGCGCCTTGAGCAGGAACCCCCGGCGCTGGCGCATGGAGCCCTCGTACCGCGCCTGCCGCCGCGAGCGGGGGGTCACCTCATCAACGATGCCCGCATCGGCAGCGGGGCATCCCGACCGCAGCGGGCACCCCGACTCACAGAGCGGCGCCCGGGCCCGGCAGAACTCGCGCCCGAGATCCATCATCGCCTGACCGGCGTGCCATGCACGTCCCCGCGGCGCCCCGGGCCAACCGCCCGGGAACCGGCGGGCCACGACCCGCCGGACGTTGACATCCTCCGGGAGCACCGCGGCTTCGTCCGCGAAGCAGCGGATGGCGGCGGCCGTGTACTCCCCCACCCCGGGAAGATCGGTGTACCTCCCGGGGGAAGGCCAGCCGGACTCCGCAAGCACCGTGGCCGCGGAATGCAGGTTCCGGGCCCGTCGGGGGTAGCCGAGCCCCTGCCACGCCGCAATGGCTTCGCCGAGCGGCGTGGCGGCGAGTGCCCCCGGGGTGGGCCAGCGCGTGATCCACGCCTCGTAGAACGGGATGACACGGGCAACCGGCGTTGCCTGCAGCATGACCTCCGACATCAGGATGGCCCAGCGATCCCGGGTTCGGCGCCACGGCAGGTCGGGCCCCTCGGCCTCGAACCACGTGACGAGTTGGCGCACCGCGTGGGCGTTGGGATCCCGGGTCACGCGCCGAGTGTCCCATGCCCCGGGGGGCGGGCGACGCCGAACCCGCCGGTGGTGCCGGTCACGCCGCGGCGGCGGCCTCCCCCGCCTCCCGCGGGCGCCCGCGTGCGCCGGGCTGCCCGATGGCCATTGCGTCATCGAGGGTCGTGTTGATGCCATCCGCCATGCGCCCGATGAGCGCCACGAGCACGTGTGCCGTCGCCTCGGCGTCGGCCAGCGCCCGGTGCATGGGACGCACGGCTGCACCGGCCCACCCGGCGAGGGTGGCGAGGTCATGGCGCGGCACGACGCCGTTCAGCAGACGTCGTGACAGCACCAGCGTGTCGAGCCAGGGCTGGGTGAAATAGCCATCGCGAAGCCTCAGTCGCTCGTAATTGAGGAATCGCAGGTCGAAGGGTGCGTTGTGGGCGACGAGGACGTCCTCCCGGGCGAACTCGATGAACGCCGGCAGCGCGCGGTCGATGAGCGGCTGGCCGCTCACCATGGAATCGTCGATGCCGGTGATGCCGGTGATGTGAGGCGGGATGGGCAGGCCGGGATCGACGAGCGTGGAGAACCGATCGGTGACGCGCAGGCCCTCCACGCGGACCGCGCCGATCTCCGTGATGCCGGACGATCCCGGCGCGCCCCCCGTGGTCTCGAGGTCGACGATGCAGAAGGTCATGCCGGCGAGCGGAACACCATCCCGCGCGGAGCCGCCATCGGTGATGAGGTCGTCGTGCCAGGCGAGGCGGGCATCGCCCGCCACGATGTCTCCGGCAACACGGCGCGCGACCGCATCGGGGCACCCCGTGATGCCCAGGGCAGCGGCGGCCACCTCCCGTGCGCTGACCGGTCGGCCCTCTCGCGCGATGAGATCACGCACGCGGTCACCCGCCGTGTGCGCGCCCTCGGAGCCCGGCGTGGGCAGGGTCGACGGGGTCGCGGTGTTCGGCGTGTGCGGCGGCTCGCGATCTCCCATCGGGGTGAATCCTACGAAGGGGTCCCGACGCACCCCTGACGTGGGCCGGGCGGCGGAGGGACTGGCCCGGGAATAGGCTTAGTCCCATGCCGACCGAAGGCCGACCACATGCGGCGGCCCTCGACCAGGCCGAGACATCCGCCTGGCTTGGGTTCCTGCGCACGCACGCCGCGCTCGTGCGCGAACTCGACGCGGAGATGCAGGGTGCACACGGCATCTCCCTCACCCAGTACGAAGTACTGCTGCTGCTCGCCCGCTCGGATGATGGCGCCCTGCGCATGACCGACCTCGCCGGCGGGGCACTCCTGTCACTGTCGGGCCTTTCGAGGCTCGTCGACAGGCTCACCACCATGGGCCTCGTCGAGCGGGCACAGTGCCCCACCGACCGCCGGGGGGCTCTCGCGTGCCTCACCGCCCAGGGTCACGAGCGCTTCAGGGAAGCCCGCGGCACACATCTCGAGGGCGTGCACCGGCTCTTCATCGATCGCCTCCCCGATGGGGGCGTCGTCGCACTCGGGGCCGCATGGGAGGCCCTCGAGGGGCCCGGGCCCGCCGCCCCGGGCACCTAGCGCCGGGCGGCCCCCGCAGGCACGTCGCCACGGGCGGCGACCGTGACGCCCGGCACCGCCACCGCAACCACGAGGCGCCCCTTGCGCCGCGGGACGGCCAGCAGCGCCTTGCCGTCAGGCCGGGTCGTGATGGACACGCCCTTGCCACCGGGAAGCCGTGCACGGAGCGGCACGCTCGACATGCCCGCGTCACGCTGGTCGCGCACGGTCGCGATCCACAGGTCACCGCGCCGCGGGTTGATGCCCGCCTTCACCGTGAGGGCACGCCCGGCGCGGGAGAGAGTCATCTTCGTCGGCACCGGGGGCGGCACGGCTCCTACGCCAGCGCAGATGGGCCCCGGATCCGCCCCCGTGGCGTACTGGTAGGTGGCCCCCCCGATTGCCTCCGCCATCTTCTGCCGGAAGTCCGGCTGCGCGAGCAGCGCGACGTCGGTCGCGCTCGAGAGGAATCCGCCCTCCACGAGGATGGACGGCATCTTCGTGTTGCGCACCACGTAGAACCCGCGCTCCTTGACGCCACGGTCCCTGAGGCCGAGGCAGGCCACGAGGGTGCGCTGCACGCCCGCCGCCAGCACCTGCGTGGCCTCCGGCGCGCCCACCTTCACGTAGGTCTCCGTGCCGGTTGCGGTGACCGCTCTCGCGCTGTTCTGGTGGATCGACACGAAGATCTCCGCCTGGCGCGCGTTTGCCAGATCCGTACGGGCCTTCAGGTCGGCCCCCACCGTGCTGAAGGGCACATCGCCCCCCGCGAAGTCGCCCGTGCGGGTCATGAGCGTGGGGAACCCGCGCGCGACAAGCCATGAATTCAGGCGCGTCGCAACGTCAAGGTTGACGTCCTTCTCGTAGAGAACCGGCTGCAGTCGGGAGTTGATGCGCGGCTGAAGCCCGGTCACGACCTCGGGCGGGAGCAGGCCCACTGCGCCCGAATCGGAGCCCCCATGCCCCGCATCCACGGCGACGAGCGGGAGCGCGGATGCCAGGGACGCAGCAGCCAGACCGGCGGCGGCCGTGGCAAGAAGTGTGATGCCGATGCGCACGGCGGTTATATAAGCCGGTCGCGCGGCGTCGCGCGAGGGCGATGTCGCACGGGGACCGGCGCCCGGGGGCCGACCGGGTCGGTTACTAGCCTCACCATCGATGCCGCGACGATCAACGGTCGCCCTTGCCGCGGGCGCCCTCTGCCTCATCCCCGGCACCGCAATCGCCGCGGTGGGGGATGTCTCGCGGCTGAGCGTCCTGCCGGGCGGTACAGAGGCCACGGCTCCCGCCGAGGGGGCAGCGTTCTCCCCTGATGGAACGCGGGTGCTGTTCACATCGACCGCCCCGCTCGCCGGCGTGCCCACGGGCGGCGTCCGCCAGCTCTATATGCGCAACGTCACCACCGGGCGCACGTACCTCGTATCGTCCAGCGCGTCCGGGGTACCCGCGGGTGCTGACGTGGCCACCTCAGCGGACACGCCCGGGTACGGGGCGTCGCTGGACGGCCGCTACGTCGTCTTCGCATCCTCCGCGCGCAACCTCATCCCGGCAGATGCGAATGGGTCATCGCGCGATGTATTCCGCAAGGACACCCTGACCGGAACGATCGTGGTCGTGTCACGCGACGTGCGGGGGGCGCAACCGTCGGAGGGGGTCACCGGGGAGCCCTCCATCTCGTCGGACGGCTCCCGCGTGGCCTTCACCTCCGGCAGGCAGCCACTCGTCGCGGTCGATGACAACGGCGTGGACGACATCTACATGGCAGACCTCCGCGCCCGCACACTGCTTCTGGTGTCCCGCACGGCAGCGGGCGCACAGTCGCCCA
>JBIIQA010000075.1:0-7041 GCA_044342355.1 Miltoncostaeaceae bacterium
GGCGTTCTCCACGGGCGCGGCATGGCTCGGCGCGATCGGGGCGCTGGCCCTCATCACCACGCTGGTGAGCGGGGTGCTCACGACGACCGCCGGACCCCATTCGGGTGATCCCGCGGTGATCGAGCGGTACGGCAGCCTCGATGCCGCGGCGTACTGGCACGTACGGGCCGTGATCCTGCTCGGGGTCGTGGCGCTCATCATCGCGATCGTGGCGCGCGCCCGGCGCTCGGACCGCGGCCTCCTTGTACCGGCCCTGCTCTTCATCCCTCTCTTCATCGTGCAGGTGATCATCGGCGAGGTGCAGTGGCGTACCCAGCTCCCGTGGGAGGTGGTGGTATTCCACGTCGGCGTCGCCGCCCTGGTGTGGGGCGTGGGCGTGGCTGCCCTCTGGCGCCTTGCGCGACCGCTCACCGGGGACTCCCCCGCGGCCTAGCGGCGGCGGCCGCCCGCAGCGGCCTCCTGGCAGGCCACGCAGCGCTCGGCGTCGGGAACGATCTCGAGGCGGGCGTCGGGAATGCGCTCCCCGCAATCGGCGCAGATGCCGTACTCGCCGCGCTGTGCGGCCTCTGCAAGGCGGAGCAGGCGTTCCTCCTCCTTCTTGAGACGGAGCTGCGCGCGAAGCTGACGCTCGCGTGCCTCGGCGTCGGTGGCGGCCTCGGCGGGGTGATGGTGGGCATCGCTCGCCTCTCCGCCGTCCTTCGCGAGGTCGCGCGCATCGGCCCGCTCGTGGGCCTCCCGCGCAAGCCGCGCCAGCCGCTCCGCTTGATCCTTCCCCGTGGGCATGACAGTGACTCTAGCGGCGACATGGCCGTGAACAGGATGCTTGTAGTGTGAAGCAATGACCGAACCGGCAGTCGAGACCCGCGACCTTGTGCGCGAATACAAGGGCGGGCTCCGCGCCGTGGACGGGGTGTCGCTCACCGTGGCCGCGGGGGGGGTCTTCGGCTTCCTCGGACCCAACGGGGCAGGCAAGAGCACGACCGTGCGGATGCTCACGACACTGCTCCGGCCGACCTCCGGCACCGCGCGGGTGGCCGGGTTCGACGTGATGTCCGATCCCGGCGCGGTGCGGCGTCGCATCGGCGTGGCCCTTCAGGACGCCGCGATCGACCCCTACATGACCGGCCGTGAGCTGCTGCGCCTGCAGGGCGTGCTGCATGGCCTGTCGCGGCGCGACTGCCGTGCCCGCGCCGATGAGCTCCTCGGGCGCGTGGGGCTCGAGGACGCCGCCGATCGCCGTGTCGGCACCTACTCCGGCGGCATGCGGCGCAGGCTCGACCTGGCCCTCTCGCTGGTACACGAGCCCGTGGTCCTCTTCCTCGATGAGCCCACGACCGGGCTCGATCCCACGTCCCGCGTTGCGCTGTGGGAGGAGGTGCGACGCCTCAACTCCGAGAGCGGCACGACCATCTTCCTCACCACCCAGTATCTGGAGGAGGCCGACCAACTCGCCGATCGCGTGGCCATCATCGATGGCGGGCGCATCGTGGCCGACGGCTCACCTCAATCACTCAAGGCCGACATCGGCGAGCCTCTCCTCACCGTCACCGCCGGCGAGGGAACCGACCCCGACGACATCGCGCGCGTGCTTTCGCGCTTCGGCGCCATCATCCCCGGCTCCGCCGACAACGGTGCCGGGGTGCGGCTGCCGGGCGGATCGTCGGCCATGGCAGACGCCGTGCGGGCGCTCGACGACGCGGGGGTGCGCTTCGCCACGATCGACCTCGCCGAGCCATCCCTCGACGACGTATTTCTCAAGTGCACGGGTCGCCACCTGGAGGGCGCCGGCGAGGCAGGCGCGGCCGCATGACGGCCGCTGTTCCTGCCATCCGGCAGACCGCTGCCCTTGCGTGGCGCTCGATCATCACCACCATCCGGTTGCCGCAGGCATGGTTCCCGGCACTGTTCTTCCCGCTGGTCCTCATGGCCATCTTCACGGCGTCATTCGGCGGCGCGCCGGGCACGGTCCCCGGATTCCCACCCGTACGTGGATTCCTCGACTTCGCTGTCTGCGGAGCCGTGATCCAGGGAGTTCTCATCGGTGGCACCTCGGCCGGCGCCGCCTTCGCCACCGACATCGAGGGAGGCTTCTTCGACCGGCTGGTGGCCTCCCCCACCTCCCGCATCGCAATCCTCACCGGCCGGCTCGGGGCCTCCGTGGCGCTCGGCCTCTTCCAGGCGTGCCTCTTCATCGGCATCGCGTGGATGTTCGGGGCGCGCGTGCAGGCCGGCATCGGGGGATTCCTGATCGTCCTCATCATCGCGGCCCTGTTCGCCGCAGCCGTCGGGGGCCTCGGCGTCTACCTCGCCCTGCGCACCGGATCGGGCGAGGCCGTGCAGGGAATGTTCCCGCTGTTCTTCGCGCTGCTCTTCTTCTCATCGGCGTTCTTCCCCGTCGAGACCATGACCGGCTGGTACGCCGCCGTTGCCAAGGCGAACCCGATCACCTATCTGGTCGAGGCCATGCGGCTGGAGATCATCGGCGGCGCGACGGCGTGGACCGCGCTCGCGGGCATCGGGATCGCCGCAGGCCTGGCGCTGATCACCGTGGGGGCGTCGTGGCTCGCCCTCCGGCGCAGGCTGAGGGTCGCCGCGTGAGGGTTCTCGCCGTGAGCCTTGGCCTCGCCGGGCGCAACCTCCTGCTGGTGCGCCGCGTGCCCTCCGTCTTCATCCCGTCGCTGGTCATGCCGCTCTTCATCCTCATCGCCACGGCCGGGGCCTTTCACGGCATCGGAGCCCTTCCCCAGTTCGCCGGTGAGTCGTACCTGGCGTTCACGATCCCGATGGCCGCCACCATGGGCGCAGGTTTCGCGGGCATCAACTCGGGGATGACGCTCGCGCGTGACCTGGAGGGGGGCTTCTTCGACCGCCTGCAGGCAAGCCCCGCACCACGGCTGGCACTCGTGCTCGGCCCGATGCTCGCGGCCCAGGCCCGCAGCATCCTCACCACCACTGTCGTCCTCATCGCCGGAATGGTCGGCGGCGTCATGCTCCCCGGCCTTGCGTCCACGCTCATCCTCTACCTCTTCGCCCTGCTGTTCGGCGCGGCGGCATCGTTCTGGGCGATCGGTGTGGCGCTGCGCGCGCGCACCATCCAGGCCGCGCCCATCATGCAACTCGTGGTGTTCCTCTCGGTCTTCATGTCCGTGGCCTACGTACCGCAGAGCGCCATGACCGGTTGGCTCGCCGCGGTCGCGCAATACAACCCGGTCACCTACATCCTCGATGCTGCGCGGTCGGCCGAGCTCACCGGAATGGTCATCTGGTCGGAGACGTGGCCCGGCCTCCTCGCGGCCCTCGGGCTCATGATCGTGCTCGGCGCCTTCGCCCTCGCGCCACTTCGTCACCTGGAGAACCGATGAGCGCCGAGCGCACTCCTCTTACCCCCGCGATCGCCGCGTGGCTCGACAGCACGTCATCCGTCCCCGAGGCGGTCCGGCGCGTGAGCGCCCGCATGGCCGGGGACGAGTGGGAGGAGATGCTGACCCACCCTGACCTCGGGGCGCTCCTCGCCACCCTGGTGACCGCGGCGGGCGGGCAGCGGGTACTGGAGATCGGGACCTTCGTCGGCACCTCCGCGCTGTGGATGGCCGGGGCCCTCGCCACCGACGGCCACCTTGACTCCCTCGAACGGGATCAGGCACGCGCCGACGTGGCGGCGGCGAATGTCCGTGAGGCCGGTTTCCATGACGCCGTGACGGTGCACGTCGGGGTTGCACTCGACACCCTCCGTTCACTGACCCCGGGGTACGACCTGGCCTACATCGATGCCGACAAGGCCGCCTATCCGGACTACCTGGCTGAATGCACGCGGCTGGTCCGGAGGGGCGGGATGATCGTCGCTGACAACATCCTCGGGGGTGGCGCGGACGACGGGCGCGCCCGCGACCTGAGGGCGTTCGCCGAGGCGGCAATGCGCCATCCCGCACTTCGCACCGTGGTTCTGCCCATCGGGGACGGCATCACACTGAGCGTGGTGCGATAACCGTGGCCCCCTGTGCGCGGAGGGCCACGGATTGCCTCCCACGTCGCGCGGGAGCGGTTCGCGAGCGCACCTCATGCCCGCTTCGTATCCTTCGCGCACGATGAGCACGCGCGACGACTCCGGCCTGCGCCCCTTCGTGGAGCGCCAATGCAGTCGCATCGTCGATGCCCGCTGGTTCAACCCGTTCATCGTGGGGGTCATCGCCCTGAACGCCGTGGTCATCGGGCTCGAGACCTACCCGGCGATAAATGACCCCTACGGCGGCACCCTGAACCTCCTGAATGCCATCTTCCTCGGCATATTCATCGTCGAGATCAGCCTCAGGTTCGGTGCCTACGCCACCCACCCGGCCGACTTCTTCCGCAGCGGCTGGCACATCTTCGACATCGTGGTCATCGGGGCCGTGTTCATCCCCGGGGTATCGGGCAATGCCCAGCTGCTGCGTCTTGTGCGCCTGCTGCGCGTCGTGCGCATCGTCTCGGTGCTCCCGGACCTGCGGGTGGTCATCGCCGGTCTGGGCCGGTCGGTCCTCCCCATCGCCTCCCTGTTCCTGCTCATCATCTTCGTGCTCTACGTGTTCGGGATCGTCGGATGGATGCTCTACGGCGACCTCCTCCCGGAACAATGGGGCGACATCGGTGCGGCCATGATCACGCTGTTCCAGGTGCTCACGCTCGAGGGCTGGAACACCATCGCCACCGACGCAGTGGCCGCCACCAACGACTGGTCGTGGATCTACTTCATCGTCTTCGTGCTGCTGGCCGTGTTCATCTTCTTCAACATGCTCATCGGGATCATGGTGAACTCGCTGGAGGAGGCCCGGGACCGTCACCGCCAGCAGGAGGGGGACGAGGGCGCCGTCGCGACGAGCGATGCGAACCGCGAGACCGAGCGGAAGATCACGGCCATGCGGCAGGCGCTCGACGACCTCGAAGAGGACCTCCGCCGCCGGCCCTGACGCGCCGGTCCGCCGCACCCCCGGGGCACCGCCACCGTCGTTGTCACTGTCGCAGTCAGTGACCTGCAGCGCTGCGGCTATCGCGAGGACTCAGAGGGTCTCCCGCCTCATCGGATGTCGCCGCTGGGAGGCATTCGGCGGGGCGCACGGCAGCACAACATCTCTCCGCCGAAAGGCGTTTCAGGAAAGGCCGGTCCCCGACAGCCGGATCTGCAATCTGAGGAGCCCGATAAGGCTCTTCGCGTCGCGCACGGTAGCGATGAGCGCAGTGAGGTCGGACAGGGGCCATGGCACCACCTCGATCTCCTCCTCGGGGATCGGGGCGTGGTCGATGGCACGCAGGTCGGTGGCCAGAAAGCAGTGGATGTACTCCTCGAGGATCGCCGGGGCGGTGTAGAAGCCACCGAGGTCCTCGAAGGTGCCGGCCGCCCGCCCGATCTCCTCGGCAAGCTCACGCCTCGCGCACTCGAGCGGCGGCTCCCCCGCCACGTCGAGCTTCCCCGCCGGCAGCTCCAGCAGGTACTCCCGCACCGCCTCGCGTGGCTGGCGCACCATAAACACATGGTCACCCTCCACCGGCACCATCACGACGGCACCGGGGTGCGCGATGACCTCGCGCCGCACCACCAGCCCCCCCGGCCTCCGGTAGTGCACGACCGACAGGTCGACGACCTCCCCCGCGTAGATGGCCTCGCTCGACTCCACCGACAGACCGTCGATGGGACGACCACCCTCCCCCGCCACGCGGGTCATCCCCGCGCGCCGTCAATGATGGCGAGGGTGACGTCCACCATGCGGTCGATATCGGCGATGCGGATGCGCTCAGCCGGTGTATGCACATCAACCATCGCGTTGCACAGGTTCACCGAGGGAAAACCGTTGAGAAGGAACGCGTTCACATCGGACCCGCCGCCGGAGGCCACCAGACGGGGAGGTATTCCCGTCGCCTCGAGGGCGCGCACCGCCATCTGCACCTGGGGTGCGTCATCGGGAAGGACATACCCCGTGAAGTGGTCCCGCACGCGCATCTCGAGATCGCACTCGCACTCGGTTGCCGCCCATGCGAATGCGTCGAGCATGGCGGTGAGCTGGCGGTCAAGCGCCTCGGGGTCGCGCGAGCGGGCTTCGGCGGTGATGACGCACTCCTCGGCCACCACGTTCGTGGCCGACCCGCCCCGGATCGTTCCGATGTTGGCCGTGGTGGCATCGTCGATGCGCCCGAGGGGCATCGACGAGATCGCACGGGACGCCGCGGTGATCGCGCTGCGACCGATCTCGGGCTGGATTCCGGCATGTGCCGCGACGCCGCGGATGGTGACGTCGATCTCCTTGTGGGTGGGCGCGGAGGTGACGACCCCCCCGAGATCCCCGGTGTGGTCGTAGACGAACCCGTACTGCGCGTGAAGCACTGACGGATCGAAGTAGGCGGCCCCCTTGAGCCCCACCTCCTCGCACGGCGTGAACACGAGCTCGATGCCGGCGTGCGGAATTCCCTCGTGCACCACGCGGTCGAGCGCGTGCAGCATCACGGCGACCGCCGCCTTGTCGTCCCCGCCGAGGATCGCCTCATGACGATTGGTGAGGTACTCACCCTCCTGCACGACCTCGATGGGGCCGAGGAGCGGCACCGTGTCGAGATGGGCGCAGAACATGATGGGAGTGCCCTCCGTCGTCGGTGCGAAGCGGGCGACGATGTTGTTGCAGCCCGCCATGGATACGCCGGTGGCAGCATCGTCCTGCACGATCTCGGCGCCCATGCGCTCCAGTTCCGTGACCACCGCATCAGCCATGGGCCCCTCGTCACCCGACGGCGAGGGGATCTCGCACAACGCCGCGAAAAGCCGCACGACCTCCGAGAGGCCCGACAGGCCGTCCCCGCTCACGCGGCGTGCGATGCGGCGCGCTCGCCGCCACCCGCAGCGGCTCGCATGGCCGCGGCTGCCACAAATGCGCTGAACAGCGGCTGGGGCCGGGTGGGCCGGCTCTTGAACTCCGGGTGGTACTGACTGGCGACGAAGAACGGGTGGTCGGCAAGCTCGATGCACTCGACCAGACGGCCATCGGGCGAACGGCCGCAGGTCACGAGCCCCTTCTCCTC
>JBIIQA010000011.1:0-23580 GCA_044342355.1 Miltoncostaeaceae bacterium
AGCGTCGGCGTAGCCCCCGCATCCCGCAAGGGCTACCGCCGCGATAAACATTCCGAACCCTGCCGCGCCTCGCCTCATGCCGCTCCCTGTTTCGGTGCGCCTTCCGGGCATTGTGGATGCTACGCCCGGATTCCATGCGGTTCTGGTGCGCCCGCTCCCGCTACCGAGTGCAGATGGTTCCTGCGTTCCGGGGGTCCCTTTCCGGAGAGCGCATCCCTGGCGACACTCTGCGACCGCCCGGAGGGTTTAGGGGATATACGGATAAGTGGGCTCGGGGTCGGCCGTGTCGCCCTCCCAAAAAAGGGGCCGGCCCGTATGCGTGCGCGAGGGAACCCATAGAGAGAGCTCTACGCCCTCTCCCGCGATGCCCTACCTCCCCGCCTCCCCTGCCTTCCACGCTGCGCAGATGCCGGGGCCCGGTATGCCCGCCCGCCTATTTGATGTGACGTAGTCATCGCACGCCATTGCGGTCGAGGCGGCGGAACTGCAGGAGCTCTTTCTCTGGCAGGACGCTGACGCTCAGGCCACCACCGTGGCCCAAAGGAACGAGGCGGTCCGGCATGAGACAGCAGATGTGGTGATCCTCGCCCTTGCCCTGCAGTGCGGTCGCCTCCTCCCAGGTACCGTCTCGACATGAACGCACGCAGGAGCGGGCACCCACAATGAGCGACCACTCCAAGCCGCGAATCGAACGTCCCTCCCATGCCGATATCCGCTCGGTCTGGCCGGGCGAGGCCCGCGACTTCACGCCCTGGCTCGCCGAAAACCTCGACTGGCTCGATGCTCTTGGCCTTGGCCCACTCTCTGTTGTTGGCGTCGAGGTGGCCCTCCCCGACACCGGGCGCAGCCTCGACATTCTCGCTGAGACGGCTGATGGCAGGCGAGTCGCGATCGAGAATCAATACGGCCAGGCCGACCACGACCACCTGACGAGAGGTCTGGCATACGCCATCGGGCTCGATGCGCACGCGCTTATCGTCATTTCCGAGGGGCATCGCCAGGAATTCAGGGCGATTGCGGACTACATGAACCACGCTCAGGAGCAGATGGATACCGATGACGGGATCGCCGTTCTGCTCGTCGAGGTCCACGTTGAGAAGATTGGTGACACGTTCGTCCCGCGCTTCTCGGTCTGCAGCGAGCCGAATGACTGGCGGGCCAGGGCGCAGGCTTCAACAAGTCGCTCGGCGGTATCGGTCGATGAGTTCCTCGCGAGTGTTGCTGCCCCCCAGCGTGCTCAGTTCGAGAACCTGATCAAGCATTGGGGCTCAATTCCCGGGCTGAGCGTTGTCCCTCAATCGCGAACCGTCACGCTCCGTGTCGATGACGCAGCGAACAGCCGCAGCTCCAGGAGCCTGTTCAACCTCGAGAGCACCGGGCGTGTGTGGATCAACGCCGGCCTTATTGAAGAACTGCCCCATTCAGAGGGGGCCTCAGGTGCGGCCGCTTTGCTCTCCCAGCACCTCCCCGATGCTGAGGCAACCGGAAAGGGCGTCTGGTGGCGCGTCGAGGCCCCCACTGCCGAGGCCATCTTGGGGCTCGCCGGGGAAGTCGGCCTGCGCGAGTGATGCAAGCGCGCGAACCAACGCCGCCATCTACTCCTGCGCTCTCACCAGCGAGCGCCATTGGATTATCGACCAGTTACGTGAGCAGCAGGAGCGCGGTGCCTCGGTGGTGTCCAGCCGCTATCGGAAGGAGGTCCAGAACGACGAAAGGCCCGCTAAAGCGGACCTTTCACCGAGAGTGGGCGTTACTGGGCTCGAACCAGTGACCCCCAGCTTGTCGAGCTGGTGCTCTCCCAACTGAGCTAAACGCCCTCGGGCGGTGGACACTAGCAAGGCACCCGAGGCGCGGTGGCCCGCGAGGTGCACCCCGTGTCGGTGGCGGCCCCGCCCTGCATGTGAGTGATCGTGGCGCACTGCGTTCAGCCAACCGGCGAGTTGGCGGCGGGGCACCCCTACAGCCGCACCCACACCGCGCCCACTCCGGCGCCGATCAGCCAGCCGATCACGAGGGCCACCGCCGCCCAGAGCCAGCCACCGAGTACGAAACCGGCGATCGCGCCGATTACCGCGCCCGCCACCATCGTCACCTTGATCTGCTTCGTCTTGTCCATGCGTCACCTCGTCTCGCGATATGAGCGAATGCCTACCGGAGGGTCCGGACGCCCGGTACGGTCCGGGGCGTGAGCGACGCCGCCCCTGCCTACGACATCGGCATTGCCGGAGCCGGCCAACTGGCGCAGATGACCGTGCTCGCTGCGTGGCCCCTCGGCATACGCGTCGCGGTGCTGGGCATGCCCGGTGAGCCCGCCGTACCCATGGCCGCCGGCGTCGTGGAGGGCGACTGGAAGGACCCGCACGCCCTTCTCCGGATCGGGCGGGAGGTCGGGGTGCTGACCCTCGAGAACGAGTTCGTCGACGCACGGCACCTTGCCGACGTCGCCGCGGCCGGTACGCCTGTGCGCCCCGACCCCGACCGCATGGCGATCGTGCAGGACAAGGCCCTGCAGAAGATCGCACTTCGCGACGCCGGGCTCCCGGTGCCGGCCTTCGTGGTCCCCGACGGCCCCACTGACCTTGAGGCCGCCGGACGTGAACTGGGCTGGCCCCTCATGCTCAAGTCACGCACCCTGGGGTACGACGGCTACGGCAACGCCACGTGCGCCGATCTCGACGAGGCCCTCGCGGCATATCCGGTGCTCGCCGAGCGTGGTGCCGGGGTGCTGGCGGAGACGTTCGTGCAATTCGAACGCGAGCTCGCGGTGATGGTGGCGCGCCGGCACGGGGGCGGCGACGCCGTCTACCCCGTGGTGGAGACGCGGCAGCACGACCACGTGTTGCGTGAACTGCTCTGCCCGGCCCCCGTCGATCCGGGCGTGGCCGATGAGGCCAAGCGTGTGGCCCGCGCAGCAGCGGAGGCCTGCGGAGGTGCCGGCGTCACGGGCGTGGAGATGTTCCACACCGCCGACAACCGCATCCTCATCAACGAACTGGCGCCGCGGCCGCACAACTCCGGCCACCACACCATCGAAGCCTGTGTCACCTCGCAGTTCGAGAACCACCTGCGCGGGATCCTCGGGCTCCCCCTCGGATCCACCGCGCTTGTCGCCCCCGGGGCGGCGCTGGTGAACCTGCTCGGCGACCACGACGGACCCAGCCGGCCGCACATCGCTGATGCCGCCTCGATCGAGGGCGCCCACGTGCACCTCTACGGAAAGGCCGAGGTGCGCGTGCGCCGTAAGATGGGTCACGTGACCGCCCTCGGAGGAAGCCCGCAGGACGCCCTGCAGACTGCTCGCCTCGCCGCATCGATGGTGCGGCTGTGAGCGCGCGGGTGGGCGTGGTGATGGGCTCCGACAGTGACCTGCCCGTCATGCAGTCGGCGGTTGACGTGCTTGGCGAGCTCGGCATCCCCCACGAGGTGCGCGTCACCTCGGCGCACCGCACGCCCGAGGAG
Organism: Miltoncostaeaceae bacterium; assembly: GCA_044342355.1. Taxonomy (GTDB): domain Bacteria; phylum Actinomycetota; class Thermoleophilia; order Miltoncostaeales; family Miltoncostaeaceae; genus SYFI01. The sequence goes on from JBIIQA010000011.1 coordinate 3,460, forward strand.
ATGATCGCCTACGGGAAGGATGCCGCCGGCCGCGGAATCCAGGTGATCATCGCCGGCGCCGGTGGCGCAGCCCATCTTCCCGGCATGCTCGCGTCGGTCACCGACCTGCCGGTGGTCGGCGTGCCTGTGCGCACCAGCGCGCTCTCGGGCATGGACAGCCTGCTGTCGATCGTGCAGATGCCGCGCGGGGTGCCGGTGGCCACCGTCGCCGTGGACAACGCGACCAACGCGGCGCTCCTCGCCGCGCGCATCCTCGCCCTGTCCGACCCCACGCTCGCCGAGCGCGTGGCCGCCCGTGCCGCGGAGATGAAGCAGATGGCCCTCGACGCGGATGAGCGGGTGCGCGGGGAGGCCACAGACTCGTGAGGCCGCGCGCGGCGGCCCTGGTGGCAGCCGCGGCACTGGTGGCGCTGCCCGTGGCCGCGGGGTGCGGCGGCCTCGAGCGGGAGGCAGTGACCGTGCCCACCGTCACCACGCCGGCCATCACCGGACCGGCGCTCTCGGCCACCGACTTCCGTGCGCGTGCCGACGCCGCGTGCACCCGGCTGTTCTCGCGGCTCGATGCCCTGGGCATGCCACCCACCACCGATATCGTCGACGCCCGCGCGTACTACCCCCGCGTGGCGGCCACATGGCAGCAGCTCCTTGACGAGGTGGGCCCGCTGAGGGCGCCCGCCGACCTTTCAGACACCTGGGCTCAGGTGGTCGAGGCGTTCAGGACCATCACCCAGAACGCGGATGAGAACGTCCTCCTTGCGAAGACGGATCGCGAGGCCATCGAGATCGTGAACTCCGATGCCTCAGTGGGCAGCCAGGAAGCGGGGCGATTCGCCGGCGCGCGCGCCACCTCCATCGGCCTCCGGGCCTGCGTCGGGCCGCTCGGCTAGGAATCCCGGCATGAACACACACCAGCCCTCCACATACCCCGTTCGACTGTCCGTCGACTACCCCGATCGCCCACTCAACCGGTTGAGCACCCTTCTCCGGCTGCTGTGGGTCATCCCGATCGCCATCATTCTCGGCCTCGTCACAGGTGCCACCTTCGCCGCGGGGGGAAGCGCCTCGATCGTCGTGGCCGGCGGCCTGCTCTTCCTCCCGCCGCTCCTGATGATCCTCTTCCGCCAGAAGTACCCGCGGTGGTGGTTCGACTGGAATCTGGCCCTCACCCGCTTCTCCACGCGCGTGGCCGCTTACGTTGCCCTCATGGACGATCGCTATCCATCCACCGACGAGGACCAGTCGGTGCGCCTCGACATCGATTACCCGGATGTCCCGCGCGACCTCAACCGGTTCATGCCCCTGGTCAAGTGGCTGCTGGTCATCCCGCACATCGTGGTGCTTGCATTCCTCGGGATCGGCGCGGTGGGCGCCATCATCATCGCGTGGTTCGCGATCCTCTTCACCGGCCGCTACCCGCGTGCGCTGTTCACATACGTGGAGGGCGTCCTGCGATGGAGCACGCGCGTCACCGGCTATGCGTTCCTCCTTGCCACCGACACCTACCCGCCCTTCTCGCTGCGCCCCTGAGAACACCTCGGGCCCGCGAAGGCGGGCCCGAGGGGCGCATCAGGTGATGGCTGCTGCGGTCAGGACGGCTTGCCGATGGCCGCACCCTTGCGGGCGTTGAAGGTGTCGAGCATGGTGTCGACGTCGCTCGCCTTGGCCTTCTCGAGGATGGCCTTGTAGCGCTCGGTCTGCGACAGGCGCTCCTGGCGGTACAGGATCCCCAGCGCGAACCCGCCACGCAGCGCCAGATCGAAGGCCTGCACGCGATCGGTCACGTCGTGCTCGGGAGCGACGTCGGTGACGGCGCCCTTCCACGACTCCTGCGTGTTGTTGAAGGTGGTGCACGGCGACATGGCGTCGATGTACGAGAAGCCCTTGTGCTCGATCGCCTGCGTGATGAGCTCGGTGAGGGCCTTCGTGTTGAACGACGCACCACGGGCCACGAATGAGGCGCCCGCGGAGATGGCAAGCGCCAGCGGGTTGAGCGGGTCCTCCGGGTTGCCGAACGGCGTGGAGGGTGCCTTCTGCTCATACAGCGACGTGGGCGAGGCCTGACCCTTGGTGAGGCCATAGATCTCGTTATCCATCACCAGGTAGGTGATGTCCACGTTGCGGCGCGCGGCATGCGGGAAGTGACCGGCGCCGATGGCGAACCCGTCGCCGTCGCCGCCAACGGCGATGACCGTGAGCTCGGGGTTGGCCAGCTTGACGCCCATGGCCACCGGCAGCGGCCGGCCGTGCAGGGTGTGAACGCCGTAGGTGCTCGCGAAGTGCGGCAGGCGGCTGGAGCAGCCGATGCCCGACACGATCACCGTCTGCGACGGGTCGAGGTCGAGGTCGGCCATGGAGCGGTACAGCGAGGCCAGAACCCCGAAGTCACCACAGCCGGGGCACCAGATGGGCTTGAGCTCCGACTTGAAGTCGCTGGGCTTGCGTGTGCTCATGCGGCCACCTCCTGGGTGACGAGATCCATGATTGCCTCGGCGGTGAACGGCAGGCCGTCGCACTTGGCGACGCTCTCCAGTTCGATGCCGGTCTCGGCCTTGATGAGTCGGGCGAGCTGCCCGGTGAAGTTGACCTCCGGCACGACAACCCGCTTCGCGTCCTTCACGAAGTCGATCACCTTGTCGGCGGGGAACGGCATGAGGATGCGGGGGTAGAACGACCCGACCGACAGCCCCTGCTCGAGGAGGCGGTCAATGGCCTCGCGCACCGGGCCGAACGTGGAGCCGAAGCCGATGAACGCGACGTCCGTCGGGTGGGACTCGCCATGTCCGGCCTGGCGGGCGCTCGTCTTGAGCGGCTCGAGCTTGTCCCAGCGCTTGTGCCCCATGCCCAGGTGGATCTCGGGCGTGTAGGCGGGGTGGCCGTACTCGTCATGCTCGATGCCGGTTGCCACGTACATGCCGTTGGGCTCGCCGGGGATGCCCATGGGCGAGACGTGGTCGGGCGTGTACTCATAGCGCTTGTAGTCCTCGCGGGCGATGCCCTTGGAGGTCTTTCGCGGGGTGAGCGTGATCTGCGACGTGTCGGGGCGATGGATCACCTCGAGGCGCGTGGCGAGGCCCTGGTCGGTGAGCAGGATGACCGGGAGCTGGTACTGCTCGGCGTAGTTGAACGCGTCGATCGTGGCGAAGAAGCAGTCCTCCACCGACACCGGCGCGATGACGATGCGCGGCGCGTCGCCATGACTGCCGTAGAGCGCCTGGTTGAGGTCGCTCTGCTCGGTCTTGGTGGGGAGGCCGGTTGACGGACCGCCGCGCTGGGCGTCGACGATGACCACCGGGATCTCGGCGGTGCCGGCGTAGCCGATGAGCTCACCCATCAGCGACAGGCCGGGGCCCGATGTGGCGGTCATGGCCTTCGCACCGGCGTACGACGCACCCACGACCGACGCGAGCGAGGCGATCTCGTCCTCGCACTGGATGGTGAGTCCACCGGTCTGCGGCAGGCGCACGGACAGCCACTCGAGGATGTCGGAGGCCGGCGTAATGGGGTAGCCGGCGAAATAATCGACGCCCGCCGCAATGGCACCCACGGCGATGGCCTGGTTGCCGGAGATGAGCATGCGGTCTTCTTCGGTCTCGACCGGCGCCACCAGCGGGTAGCGACCCTTTAGGTCGGCTGCCTCATCGGCACCGGCGTGAAGGGCGGCGATGTTCGCGTCGGCCACGCCCTCCTTGTGGGCGTAGCGACGGAGCACCAGCTCCTCGATGGGCGTGGTGTCGAACTCGATCACGCCGGTCACGGCGCCGACGGCCACCATGTTCTTGGCGCGCAGCGAGCCACCGATCTCCTTGGCGAGTTCCTCCATGCGCACCGGGCGGGCCCGGGGCAGGTACTCGTCGGGAATCGCCACCTCGCTGATGTCATAGAGGATGACGCCCTCGGGGCCCAGGGAGTCCCAGTTCAGGTCCCAGGCCTCCTGGTTGAAGCACACGAGGAGGTCCACGTCCTGACCGTGGCTCCAGATGGGCTCATCGCTCAGGCGGAACTGGTACATGCACGGGCCGCCCTTGATCTCGGCGGGGAACGTGCGGAACGTCTGGGTGTAGTACCCGCCGCGTGCTGCGGCCTGGGTGAGGATGTCCCCGGACGAGATGACGCCCTCGCCGGACTCACCGGCGAGGCGGATCACCACGGAGTGTCGTGCAGACAACGTGCCTCCAAGCGGATGGATGCGTTTCGGGACGCACATGACCCGAACGCCGGACGAGCAGACCCGGGGGGGATTCGGGACCCCGAGGATGCACCCGACCGATTACCGCATGGATGCTAGCCATGCGGCCCCCCACGGGCAATGCGCCCGATGCCGCGGGTGACGAACGCCCTACGCGCCCGGGGCTCCGTCGCGCCTGCGTGACACCGGGGTCGACTGATACTCGTAGAACGCCGGGACACCGGCCACGCGCACGACGCGTCCACCTGGTCCCGTGAGCGTGCCGTTCACGCGCGCGAGAACCTCGACCAGCGCGCTGCCGCCGCGCCGGTCGAACGGCAGCGGCGTGGCGCGCCGCGCGGTGTAGGTGAGATCCACCCGCCAGCGCCCGAGCGTGCCGCGCTGCCGCATGACGGGCGGATACACGAACTCGCCCGCACGGCTCCACCCCCGGTAGTCGATGGCGAGATCTGCCGAACGGGCCGTACCGAGGCGCCGGGCGGGCCCGGACAGCACGGCAACGCCATCGGGTGGCCCGCTCACGCCCTTGACCACCCCCACCGTGAGGGCCCTGCCGCCGGGCAGAAACGCCTGGCTCCAATCCCAGCCCGCGAGCCGCCCGCCCGACAGCGAGAAGCGCCCCCAGTTGTGGTCGTGGTAGGCGGGGGCGTTCTTCACCCGGACCGTGCGGCCCCCCACGCGGAAGGTGCCGGTGGCCGTGGCGCGGGGGGCAGCAACGGTCCACCCCACGTACTGGCCGCCCCCGAGCCGCATGGGGCCGGCGACAAAGCCCGGGGCGGTACGGCGGATCACCAGATCAGCCGACACGTCCGAGGGGCGTCCGTGCAGGGCGAATCCCGACCTGCCGCGCACCTTCAGCCGGTAGACGCCGGGGCGCACCTCACGCAGGGAATCCGGACCCATGCGCACATCCACTCGCGAGCGTGACGCCTCGGCCCCCAGGCGCAGATGCCCCAGCGTCCGCTCCCCTCCCCCCGGCGGCAGCGACAGCACGGCGGTGGCCGGTGGCCCTGCGGCCATGCGGGTGCCAAGCGACGCCGCGAAAGCCTCGCCGGTCACCGGGTCGATCACGCCCGTGAACCACCACTCGGTGGCACCGGGGCCGCGTGACCGTTCGGCGTTGTCGCGGGCGGTGGCGTCGCGCACGTCGGTCGCCAGCGCCGGCGACGACACCGCGATCGTGGTCAGCAGGCAGAGGGCGAATGCGGCGCGTGCAGGCACGGCCGCAATGTATGTCTAGACGGCCAGCCCGGCCATGAGTACGGGCGCCAAGAGGATCCCCGCGGCCAGCGCCACGGTGGTGCCCCCGGCCACGAGCAACGCCGGCACGGGGCTGCGTACCCCTCCAAGTGCCGTGGCGCCGCCGCCGATGACCATCAGCACGCCGAGCGAACCCACGCCGGCCACAAGGCCGGTGATCACCTGCCAGCCCACCCCGTGTGCCGATGTGGCAATCGCGCCAAACCCCATGACCGGCACCATCGCGGCCGGGAGGATCACGAAGCAGGCAGCCAGGAACGCGGGCAGGCGGTCCCAGCGCGTGGGGGGCGCTGCCTCGCCCCCCTCCCCCTCATCGGGGGTGATCAGCCAGCGAGCGCCGAGGCGAAGATCTGCCATGCGAGGAGCGACTTGGCCACGAGGGACAGCACCAGGTAGGTCTTCTCATACGAGACAATGTTGGCCCAGCGCCCTTTGCGTGCGTAATGCAGCCACATGTTCAGCGCGAAGGTGAAGAAGAGGACGAACAGCGAGATGTAGATGGCCCAGATTGCCGCGGGCACGCCGGCGTCGAGTTGCGCGCGGATGAGCACGATGCCGATGGCAATCCACGGAAATGCCCCGGCGATGCACCCGTAGACGAATGGACGCCAGTCCACGCGTTCTGTGCCCGCCGGATTGCGTTGCTCCATGGCGAGACCGAAGAGGATCATCCCCACGTTGGCCCCGAATATGGCGATGAGGGCCGTGACCTCCTGCACGCTGCTGATGAGCGCGATGAGCACGATCATCAGCGATGCGCTGACCGAGTACTCCCACCACCGCAGAGGATTGGTTCCACGGCCGAGGTTGGCGATGTACCAGCGGTCGATGCCGGGCAGCGCGCACAACAGGTGGTCTGCAGCGGCCAGGAACAGGAAGACGGCGATGAACGTGGCCAGCGGCACCTGCCACACGGGCTCGGTGCCCAGCACGGGACTTCCGGGCGGGCCTTCCATGTAGGGGATGGTCACGCCCAGCGTGAATCCGTTGGAGAGCAGCAGCACCGCCACGCCCTGCGCCGCGTGCAGGATCGCCAGCGCGATGTTCCAGCGGCGCAGGTTCGATGCGGATGCAGCGGAGATCACGCCACCACCATACCGCTACGGCCACAGGGCGCGCGCAGGCGGCACGTCCACCCCCAGCGCGCGTCCGCGCTGGGCCAGACCCGACAGCAGGGTGTCCTTCACCCGGGTCGCCTCGACGTGGAGGGGCGAGTTCGGATCGTTCGTCGGCATGCCCCCCGCGGCCAGGTGGCCCGCGGTGGCCTCACCCGCGCGGATCGACAGCTCGTAGGCACGAATGGCCAGGCCGCGCAGGCGCTGCAGGTCGCGCGGCGCCGCCAGGGCCGTCACCGCGGCGAGGGCGGCGCGGCGGCTGGGCACGATGTCCGCGCGGATGCGCGCAGCGCCGGCCTGCGGCGACAGCGTTCCGGCGTGCACGTCGTCGAGGATGCGGTTGAACGTGGCGCGCGCCTGCCCGTGGCGGTTCATCACGTCGATGAGGCGCGTGATGAAGATGCGGGGCGCAAGCGTGCCCACCTCGACACGCGGCCCGCGCACCGTGCGTCCGTTGATCGTAACCGAAAGCACCGCCGGCACAGACCCGAGACGCGACAGCACTGCGCGCCCGGCCGCGTTCAGGCGCACCGTGGCACCGATGCGCGCACCGCCCGGGCCCACGAGCGGGGCCGACCCCACCACGGTCACGGCATTCGCGCCCTTGCGCGCAGCGGCCGATGCCATGCGCAGTTCAGCCACGCCACGGCAGCGGGTTACCGGCGAGCCCTCGCACCGCGCCGCCACCGTCACCGAATCGCGCATGCCGCGGCTGGGTGCCGTCTCGACGCGTGATACGCCCCTCGCCGCGGGCGCGCGCAGCGTGATGCTCGACGTGGTGCGCGATACCACGCCCTCCACCGAGACCTCCGCCACCAGGGTCGCGGTGATCTCCCCCTTGCGCGCGATGGTGGCCTGCACCGACCGTGGCAGCGCGGCCCGCAGACCGGACTGCTGGCCGTCGCCCACGGAGCCCTCCGACGTCGACACCGTGCGGCCATCCACCAGCAGACTCAGGCGCACCGCGCACGCGGCCCCGGTACCGCTGGCGCACTTCGCGGTGACCACGGCGTCGCCCGATGCCGTGATGGTGGCGCCTGAGGTCGAGACCGCGGGCCCGGTGCCGGGCGAGGTGGCAGAGGGCGTGGACGGGCGTGGTGGCACCGCGCGGCTGGCCCAGGGCGACACATTGCCCGCCCTGTCGATCGCGCGCACGTACACGGTGCCGCCAGGCCCAACGCGCACCACTGCCGATGCCTGCGAGGCGGGCAGGCGGCTTCCGGGTGCGGCGGTGTCGCCGGTTGCCTGCCACTCGGCCAGGCCACTGCCTGAATCGGTGACGTCGGGCTCCACCCGCGTTCCGCCGTCGTCGAGCGACGTGATCGCGAGGCCGTTGACCACGGGCGGGTCGGAGTCGAACACGATGGTGTCCGATGCGCTCAGCACCACGGCGTCGCCCGAATCGAGGAACCGGACATACACCGTGCGCGTGCCGGCGGCGCCACTCGAGAGCGTCCAGCCCACCGCAGTCGACACCGGGCTGCGCACAGCGCCCGAGAAGTCTGCGGCATTGGACAGATCGACGTTGGTCGCCCCAGCCGGCGGGTTGAGGTTGACCACCACGGATGGGCTGGACGCATAGGCGTCTCCTCCGGCGATGGCCACCCGCGGGCCACCCGGCGCAACGGTGGTGTCAACCGTCCAGCTGATCGTGGTCGATGCCGGCCCGGCGTTGCCGGCCTGGTCGACGCTGCGCACGCGGAAGGTGTGGGCTCCATCGGCAAGCCCCTGGAGGGTGAAGGGTGACGTGCACGCGGCGAACGGGGCGCCGTCCACGCTGCACGCCGACGTCGTCCCGGCCTCGCCGGTGAACTGGAACAGGGCATCGCGGATCGAGGTGGTGGCCGGAGGCTGCGCCGAGATCACCGGCGACGACGACGGTGGCACGGTGTCGACGGTCCACACGATCGTCGCCTGCGGCGAGGCGTTGCCCGCGGCGTCCACCTGCCACGCCACAACCTGATGGGGGCCATCGGCCAGCCCGGATAGCGCCAGCGTGTACGGCACGGGCTGCCCCGACGGGGGCATCGGGCTGGGAGGCGTGGCCGGACAGGCGGCGGGGTCGCCCGCGCCGTCGATGCGGCAGCGCAGGCCCGCGCCATCGTCGATCGTCAGGGTGAGGCTGGCCGTCTGGGCGGATGTCGGGCTGGCGGGGATCCCCCCGACGACGACGGCGGCGGGGGCCGTGGCATCGATGGTCCATGACCCGCTGGCAGCAGGTCCGGGGTTGCCCGCGGCATCCACCTCGCGTACCGAGAACGAGTGCGCACCCTCGGGCAGCGCGGCAGTGGTGAACGGGCTGGTGCACGGCGCCCATCTGCCCGAGTCGACCGCGCACTGGGTGGTGTTCTCGACATCACCTGTAAACGTGAAGGTGGATGTCGCGCTGGCGGTCACCGCCGGTATCGCGGCCAGGGCCGGAGCGGTGCCGGGGCCCTCCTGGTCGAGGATGATCGATGCCGCCAGGGTGCTCATGGGGTCGCCGGCGGCGTCGAGGAACCGCGCGCGGATCGTGCGCGGGCCAGATGCCCCCGTGGCGAGGGTCCAGGGAACCGACGTCGTGACCGCCACCGGGGGGACACCGGTGAAGTCGGCGCCCTCGGTCAACTGCATGTACCGCGCGCCGTTCGGCCAGATGACGCCCACGGTGACCGCGCGGGTGGTGGTGTACGACGCCCCGCCCGCGATGGTCACGCCGGTCGTGCCGGTGGGCGGAACCGGCGGCACGAACATCTCCCACGAGTGCGTGGCCACCAGCGAGCCCACGTTGCCTGCGGCATCCACCGGGCGCACGCGGAAAGCGTGCGTGCCCGCGGCGATGCCCGTGACCGTCACCGGTGATGTGCAGGCCGACCAGTCGGCGCCGTCCAGGGCGCATTCGGTAGTTGCGCCATCCGCGCCCGCGGTGAATGCGAAGGTGGCCACCGACGACGTGCTGGCGGCGCCGGGCGACGACGTGATCACCGCGGCGGCGGCGGGCGGCGTGGTATCGACGGTCCAGGCCACGGGCGATGATGCCGGGCCGGCATTGCCGCTGGCGTCAACCGCCCGCACGCGCATCTGGTGGTCGCCCTCTCCCAGGTCGCCCGCGGTGAACGGCGAGGTGCACGGGGCAAACGCGGCGGAGTCCAGCGAGCACTGGGTGGTGGTGCCCGGCTCACCAGCGAAGCGGAATGTTGCGGTGCGGCTCGATGTGACGCGCGCCGGAACCTCGGTGACGGCCGGTGCGAGCGCCGGGGGCGTGGTGTCAACCGTCCAGCGGATGCTGGTGGGCGCAGACCGGTTGCCGGCGGCGTCCACCTGCCACACGGTCACCTGGTGATTGCCGTCGACAAGATCGCCCAGCGACATCGCGTATGGAATCGGCTCACCCTCGGCGGGCAGCGGGTCGGGCGGCGACGCCGTGCAGTTCTCGGGATCGGTGGCGTCGTCGACCAGGCAGGCGAGCGTGGCGCCGTACTCGACCGTGAACGTGAAGTTGGCCGACCGCGCGGAGGTGGGGCTGGTCGGAATACCGATCACCTGCACCTCACCGGGTGCGGTGGTGTCCACGGCCCAGGTGGTCGACTCCACGGGCCCGGTGCTGCCGGCGGCATCCACCTGGCGCGTCTCGAACTCGTGCAGGCCCTCCGCCAGCGCCGGGGTGGTGTACGGGCTGGTGCATGCCGCCCACGCCCCGCTGTCGAGACGGCACTGGAACGTGGTGTCGCCATCACCGGTGAACGTGAACACGGTGATCGGGTTGGCGGTGGCCGGCGGCACGGCGCCCAGCCCGGGCGGCGTCGCGGGCGGAACGGCATCCACCGTGAACAGGGCCTGGAACGCGGGTCCGGGGTTTCCTGCCGCATCGGCCTGGCGCACCCAGAGGCGGTACGCGCCGTCGGCCAGACCCGTGCGCGCGTACCCGCTGGCGCAGGTGCTCCACGAGCCGCCGCCGTCGGTGCTGCACTCGAACGTGGCGCCGATCTCGCCGCTGATCGTGGCGGTGAACGACGTCGCACTGGTCACGCCCGACGGCACGCCTGTCACCGTGGGCGCGGCAAGCGGCCCCACGGTGTCGATGGTCCACGATGCGCTGGTGATCGGGCCCGGGTTGCCCAGGGCGTCCACTTGGCGCACGCGCACCACGTGCCCGCCGTCGGCGAGGCCCGTGAGGGCAACCGGCGACGCGCATGCGGCCCACGCGGCGCCGTCCACCGCGCACTCGAAGGTCACGCCCGGCTCGCCGGCCGTGATGCTGAGCGAGGCGCCCGTGGTGCGGGTTGGGCTCACCGGTATCTGACCGACCACCGGGGCGCTGGACGGCCCCGTGGAGTCGACGGTCCAGGTGCGGGTGGCCATGGGGCCGTCGTTGCCTGCCACGTCGCGGGCGCGCACGTCGAATGAGTGCGGCCCATCTGCCAGGCCCGACACGTCGCGCGGTGACCCGCAGGATGTCCATGGGCCGGCGTCCAGGCGGCACCGGAACGTCGCACCCGCATCGCTGCTGGTGAAGGCCAGTCGCACGCTGCTGTCGGCAGACAGCGCAGCAGGGCCCTGCGTGAAGACCGGCGCCGGGGGCGGCGTGGTGTCCACGGTCCAACTGCGCGTGTCGGATGCCCCGGCGTTGCCCGCGGCATCGAGTGCGCGAACGGCCACGGTGTGCGCACCATCGGCCAGCCCGCTCAGCACGTGCGGGCTGGTGCACGAGGTCCATCCACCGGAATCCAGGCGGCACTGGGCGGTCTCCCCCGCTCCCACCGTGAACGCGACTGACGCCGAGTCGGTGGTGATCACGCCGGACGGACCGGATGTGATGGACGGGGCACCGGGCGCGGTGAGGTCGACGGTCCATGCCACGGTCGTGGCTGATCCGGCGTTGCCGGCAGCGTCCACGAGGCGAACCCGCAGCTGATGCGCACCCTCCGTCAGACCCGACGTCGACCATGGCGATGCGCAGGGTCCGTAGGGCGCGCTGTCGAGGCTGCAGGCATAGGTCTCGCTGGCGGCTGCGCCGGTGAACGACGCCGAGGCCGATGTGCTGGCCGATGCCGCGGGCGGCTGGGCCGACATGGTCACCGTGCCCGCGGGGGGGGTGGTGTCGACGGTCCACGTAGCGGTGGCCACGGGCCCGGTGTTACCGGCCGCGTCGATCAGGCGCACCCGCAGCTCGTGCGGGCCGTCGGCCAGGGCCGAGAGGGCGACCGGACTCGTGCACGACGACCAGGCCGCGGAATCGAGCGAGCACTGCGCGGACTCCCCGGCGCCGGCGCCGGTGAACGCCACGGACCCCGATGCCGACGCCGACGGGTCGGAGGGCTGCGACGCGAGGGTGGTCGCACCCGGTGCCACGGTGTCGAGCGTCCACGCGCGTGTTGCGGCGGGGCCGGTGTTGCCTGCGGCGTCGACGAGGCGCACCCGCAGCTCGTGCGGGCCGTCGGCCAGGGCGAGCGGGGTATACGTGGAGGGGCACGCCGCCCAGGCCCCGGCGTCGAGACGGCACTCGTACGACTCGCCTGCGCCCGCGCCGGTGAACGTGAAGGTGGGCTGGGAATCAGCGCTGTCCGACGCGGGGCCGGTGACGATGACCGGCGGGGCCGTGGGCGCGCCCAGGTCGACCAGCCATGAGTAGGTGGCCGCCTGCGTGCGCACGTTGCCCGCGGCATCCACCGCGCGCACGGAGAGCGAATGGGGGCCCTCGGCCAGGCCGGCGATCACCAGCGGGCTCGTGCAGTCGGCAAACGCACCGCTATCCACCGCGCAGCGCGTGGCCACCCCGTCGGGACCGGCGGTGAAGGTGAACTCGGCCGTGGTCTGGCCCGTCACGGCAGCCGGACGGGCGCCGATGACGGCGTCGGCCGTGGGCGGGGTGGTGTCGACAACCCACTCCACCACCGCCGGCGCGCCCGCATTACCCGCCTGGTCGATGCTGCGGATGCGCAGGGTGTGCGGGCCCTCGGCCAGGCCGGAGAGCGAACGCGGGCTGGTGCATGCGGCGTAGGACGCACCGTCGAGGGAGCACTCGGTGGTGGTACCCGGAGCCGTGCTGAACCCCATGGTGGCCGAGGTGTCCGTGGTGGGCGTGGCCGGCCGCGTGGAGATTCCCGGTGCCGATGCGGGCGGAGTGGTATCGATGGTCCAGCGCACGGTGGTCGCAGCGCTCGCGAGGCCGGAGTCCACCTGGTCGACCACCACCTCGTGATCGCCCTCGGCCAGGCCCGACAGCGCCAGCGGGTCGGGGCATGGCGACTGAACCGGGCCACCGTCCACGATGCAGCGGATCGTCGCACCAACCGTGCCCGCCAGCGTGAGCGACGCGCTTGTCTGGGACGTCGGGCTCACCGGGATACCGCCCACCATCACCTGGTCGGGGGCGGTTGCCCGCACGGTCCAGTCGAAGACGGTGGGCGTGCCGTCGTTCCCGGCGGCATCCACCTGCATGATCTCCATGCGGTACGAGCCATCGGCGAGCGCGGGGGTGGACCACGGGCTCGAGCAGGTGGTCCAGTCGACCTCAGTGCCGGCGGTCGGCGCCGTGCGGGTGACCCTGCAGCGGAAGGTGGCGTCGGCCTCGCCCGTGAAGGTGAATACCGCAACACGCTCGCGGCTGTCGGTGGGCCCACTGCCGGGCGCGGGCGGCGGCGGCGGGGCGGTATCCACCCGCCACACGGCGCTGGCCGCGGGCCCGGCGTTGCCGGCGGCGTCCACCTGGCGTGCCGCGAACCGGTGCGTGCCGTCGGTGAGTCCGCTGATGGCATGCGGTGATGTGCAGGCCGAGTACGCCGCCCCGTCGAGCGAGCACTCGACCGCGTTGCCATCCTGCACGGCGATGGTGACGGTGGCAGAGGTACTGGCCGACGAGCCCGTCGGGGTGCCTCCGAGCACGGGTGCGGCGGAGGGGGGCGTGGTGTCCACCGTCCACGAGGCGGACGCCACGTCACCGGCGTTGCCCGCGGCGTCCACCAGCCGGGCGCGGAATGAGTGGCCGCCATCCACCAGGCCGGACTGCGCGGATGGGCTCGTGCAGGCGGCCCATGCCGATCCGTCCCACGAGCACTCATAGGTCTCGCCCACCGCGGCGCCGCCAAGGGTCACTGATGCCGCAGTGGCCGACGTCGGGTCGTCGGCGGGGGTGCGCGACATCGCGGGTGCGCTGGACGGGGGCACCGTGTCAACGGTCCATGAGCGGGCGGCGGGATTCACGCTGGCGTTGCCGGCGGCATCACGCACCTGCACCTCGAACAGGTGGGTGCCCTCTGCAAGGGACGCCAGGCGATCGGGCGATGTACACGCGCGCCACGCTCCGCCGTCCACTCGGCACTCGTACCCCTCCCCGGCCGCGGCGCCCGTGAAGGTGAAGGTCGGCGCACGGTTGGCATCGGTGCCGCTCGGACCCGAGGCGATCACGGGGTCGGCCGGCGGGGTGAGGTCCACCTGCCATGCGGATGCTGCCTGCGTGGCCGCCGCGTTCCCGGCCGGGTCGCGGTACCGCACGGCAAGCGAATGCGACCCCTCGGCGAGGCCGCTGAACGACACCGGCGATGCGCAGTCGGTGAACGCTCCCCCGTCGAGGCTGCACTGGGTAATGAGCCCGGACATTGCGCCAACCGCAAAGGTGGCGGTGGTCGCGTTGGTGGCGGTGCCCGGGCCGCCCGTGATCGACGGCGTGCCGACGGGCGGGGTGAGGTCGATGGTCCATGTGACCGTGCTGGGCGCGCCGGCGTTACCCGCGGCGTCCACCGGCTCGACCGAGATCTGGTGGGTGCCCTCAGCCAGCGCCCCGGTGGTGAACGGACTGGTGCACGCGGTCCACGGGCCGCTATCGACGCGGCATCGTGCCGTACCCCCGATCTCGGGGGTGAAGGTCGCCGTGCCCGTGGCCGACGACGACGGCGATGCCGGGCCCGAGACCAGCAGCGCCGACGGCGGGGTGAGGTCGAGGTCCCATGTGGCGGTGGCCGTGCCCGTTCCCGTGTTGCCCGCGGCATCGCGCAGGCGCACCGCAAGCGAGTGCGGCCCCTCCGCCAGCACACGTGCCTGGAACGGGCTCGTGCACGGCGCATAGGCGTCGCCATCGAGGCTGCACACATATGCCTCACCCGCAGAGGCCCCCGACAGGGTCACGGTCGGGCGCACCACGTTCGTGGTCGCCGCGGGCGGCGACCCGATCACCGGGGTACCGCCGGGCGCCACGGTGTCGTACGTGATGGTCGGTGCAGTGGCCACCGATGCAGGGCCGAAGTTGCCCACGCCGTCGAGCACGGAGTCCACCGCCAGCGAGAGCGTGACGGTGCCGTCCGGCGGGGTCACGCCCGCGAGGGTCACCGCGTAGCTGCTGGGTGAGATCTCCTCGACGCCGGTCACCGACCAGCCGCTGGATGTTCCGCCCACGGTCAGGTCGGTGTCGACGAACCCGATAACGGGCTCCGAGAAGGTGATGAGGTACCGCGCAGCCGCCTGATTGGTAGACGCCCCGCCGTCGACGGTGAACGACGACACCGAGGGGCGACGACCGTCGTACACGAGGGCGCCTGCTGCCTCGGCGACCGGAGGCCCGCGGTTGCCCGCGGCGTCGGATACCGCGGAGGCGCGCACAGTGGGCACCACAGTTCCGTCTGTTGGGCTGGTGCCCACCAGCGTCACCACGTAGGTGGATGCGTCCGTGGCCGACACCGACTGCACGGTCCAGCCGGTGGACGTTCCACCGATCGAGATGTCATCCGCCGCCAGATCGGTGACGTCCCCGTCGAAGCGCAGGGTGAATGGCACCGTGGTTCCGTTGGTCGGCGACGGCGTGGTGGATGCGAACGACGCCACCGTGGGCATCGAGCGATCGACCGTCACGGTTGTGCCTGCCGTCGCGAGCGGCGGACCCTGGTTCCCGAGAGAGTCCGACACGGCGGCCCCGACCAGGGACAGCGTGACGGTGCCGTCGGTCGGGAAGGTTCCTGCCAGGGTCACCGCATACGGACCGGCGCCCGATCCGCTGACTCCCGACACCGCCCAGCCCGTCGACGTGCCACCCACCGAGAGGTCGGCCGCCGAGAGCCCGGTCACCGGCTCGGAGAACGTGAGCTGGTACGTGATGGTGGTGGCGTGCACCAGGGCCGGGGCTGTGAATGCGGTCACGGTGGGCGGGGTCCGGTCCACGGTCACCGCCGTGCCCGTGGAGTCTGACGGGGGTCCGCCGTTGCCCGCGGCATCGCTGATGGAATCCGCGGCGAGCGTGGGGATGACCGTGCCGTCGTCACCGGATGCTCGCGAGAGCAGCACCGTGAACGTGCTGCCGGCCGACGACGACACGCTGGCCACGCTCCAGCCGGTGGACGTGCCACCGATCGAGATGTCCGACGTCTCGAGGCCGAGGACGGGCTCGTCGAACGAGAGCGTGTAGGTGATGGTGTTGGCGCGCGTGGGCGTGGAAGCCGTGAAGGCGGATACACCCGGTCGCGCCCGGTCGATGGTGACGCCCTCTGCGTCCAACGCGGCCTGGGGCCCACTGTTGCCCGCTGCGTCGGACACCGAGTTCGCCGCGAGGCGGGCCACGACCGTGCCCTCGCCGCATCCGGTGACGGTGACCTCGATGCTGGTTCCACTGCCTGCCGCGGGCGAGAAGACGCAACCCGTCGCCGAGCCCGCGTTCTCGAAGTCAGCCGCAGCCAGGCCGCTGACGGGCTCGGAGAAGGACAGCGTGTAGGTCAGGGATGCGGCGTTGGACGGGCTCTCGGGCGACGTCCAGGTGGCCACCGGCGGTGTGCGGTCCACCACCACGGTGCCGCTCGCGCTCTCGGCCACCTCGGGGTGGGACGCCCCGTCAACCGTCACCGATGCCGCGGCGAGATCGAGGTCGATCGTGCCATCGGTGGCCCCGGTCCCGGGCGAGACGGTGATCGTGTACGGACCAGTGCCCGATCCGCTCACCGCGCTCACGGTCCAGCCCGCTGCCGTTCCACCGAGCTGGAAGTCGCCGGCGATGAGGCCGCTTGGCTCATGGCTGAAGGTCATGGTGAACGACACCGGCGTGGATCGCGTGGGTGACGCCGATACCGGGGAGAACGCCGTGATCCCGGTCGGGTCGGTGAACCAGAGTCGCGCGTATCCGGACGCGGACTGGGTGCCGGCCACCTGGGTGATGGCGATCACATCGCCGGACGCAGCAGCCGGGTATGAGGATCCGCCGCCGCCGCCCGCGCTGTTTCCGGCGGCCTCCGATGCGTCGCCGCCGCCGCCGCCGAACCAGCCGCCGCCTCCCCCACCACCGCCGAAGGCCGTCGTCGCGCCGCCGGCGCCGCCCTGACCCGCCGCTCCAGCCGTGGCGCCGCCAATGCCGCCCGTGCCGGCGGCGCCACCCGATGCCTGGCCACCGCCAGCGCCCGGACGCCCTGTTCCGAGAAGGCCACCCGTGCCGCCGGTCGTGCCGCCGCCGGCGCCACCCGCACCGCTCGACCCACCTGCACCACCGCCGCCGCCCGCCACCACCGCGCGATCGGCGAGCCCGGTACCGCCAACCCGGATGTCGGTGCCACCACCGCCACCGCCACCACGCTGGGTCGTGTTGCCGCTGACGTAGCCGCCGTCGCCACCGCCCCCGGCCCCACCGGCAGGGGCCACCGATCCGGTGCCCGTGCCGGCGGTCCCCACGCCACCGACCATCAGGGACAGTGTCGACCCCGGCGCGACCGAGAGATCGCCATGCACCCTGCCGCCCAGCCCACCCGCATGAGACGGCGCCGCTCCACCTGCGCCGCCTGCGAGGTCGAAGCCGACAGACGACACGACCGAGGGCACGGCCACGGACTGCAGGGCTCCCGTCGATGCAAGCGCCCGGGACACCACGGGGCGCGAATAGGCGACCGTGGTGCCCGCGGCATTGGCGACCGTCACCCGCACGCGCAGGCGGCGACCGGCATCGGCAGCAGCCACCGTGTAGCTGGCCGTGGTGGCGCCCGACCCGGTGGCCGATGCCCACGACGCGCCATCCGATGCCACCTGCCACTGATACGCGGGCGACCCGGCGGCCAGCACCCCACCCCAGGTCCCCGGCGTCGACGACATCACCGATCCTGCGCTGTGGCGGCCGCTCAGCACGGGCCGGGCCGTGGCCCGCGGTCCCGCGATACCCGACACCTCACCGGTTGCAGCGGCTGTCGGACCCGTGTTGCCGGCGACGTCGGTCACGCTCGCCGCAGCGAGGCGGGGCACCAGCGTTCCCACAGAAGCGCTCGAGGCGCTCATCACGACGCTGTAGGGGCCCGCGCCCGCCCCCGTGGACGGCGACACCGACTGCACCGTCCAGCCGGTGCTGGTACCGGCATTGGTGATGTCGGATGCCGCAAGCCCCGTGACGGGCTCATCGAACGCCAGGGAATGCGTGACGGTCGAGGTCGTCGCGGACGTTCGCGTGAACGAGGTCACGCGGGGGGCGCGCCGCTCCACGACCATGGCCGGGGATGCCGCGAGGGATGCCACGGGGAAGGTCGACCCCACGATGGTCATGGTTCCCTGCCGCAACTGCAGGCCCACCCGGCCCGTACCGGCGGAGGTCCCGCCGACGGTGACGGTGTAGGGCCCGGTGCCGGTTCCCGCGAGCGACTGCACTACCCATCCCGGTGCCGACCCCGTCACCGAGAAGTCCCCTGCGGCGAGGCCACCCGGCACGTTCGTGAAGCTGAGCACGAAGGTGGCGGATGTCCCGTTGGTGGCGGCCTGCGACGGTGCGAACGACGTGATGCCCGCCGGGAACGCGTACCAGAGGTTGGCGTATCCCTCCCCCGTGTTGGCCCCCGCGGAGTGGGAGATCGACGTCACCACGCCCGATGCGGTCGCAGGGTACGACGATCCGCCACCGCCGCCACCGGCGTATCCCCCGGTGCTGCTGGCATCGCCGCCGCCGCCGCCGAACCAGCCGCCGCCACCGCCACCACCGCCGTAGATGCTTCCCCACCCGCCGATGCCGCCCTGGCCCGACGACCCATTCGTCGATCCCCCGGGGGTGATTCCCGCCGCACCACCTGCCGACTGCGTGCCGCCCTGGCCGGCCCGGCCCGTGGACACGAGGGCACCTGCGCTGCCGGTCGTGCCGCCTCCATTGCCCCCGTTACCGCTGGACGAGCCGGCTCCACCACCGCCACCTGCAACCACCACGCGGTTCGCAAGGGCAGAACCTCCCGTGCGCAGGTCTGTCGCTCCACCGCCGGCGCCGGCCCGGCGCGAGGAGTTCGAGGGGTTGTATCCCCCATCTCCGCCGCCGTTGAACCCGCCCGTCGTGGCGGTGGTGCCGGCCAGTGTTCCGGTGCCACCGATGCGCCCGACGCGAACCTCCACGGCCGATCCCGGGGTCACGCCGAGCGCGCCGTTCACGCGGCCACCACTGCCCCCGGTGTACGAGGTCGCGGCGCCGCCGGCCGCGCCCGCCAGCATGAAGCCGACCTGGGTCACGCCCGCTGGCACGGTCCAGGTCTCGGGACCACTCGTCGGGGCGAACGCCACCGGCAGCACCGGGCGTGAGTACTCGACGGTCGACCCCACGGAGTTGCGGGCGGTCACGACGGCGCGCAGCCGCCGGGTCATGTCGGCGGCGGTCACCGGGTAGGACGAACCCGTCGCGCCCGAGAGGTTCGCCCAGCTGACGCCATCGCCCGAGTACTGCCACTGGTAGGTGTACGACGACACGGAAGGAGTGGCCACCCACGTGCCGGCCTGCGCGGACAGTGCGTTCCCGGTGAGATAGGTGCCGGATACCTGCGGGGCGCCGCAGGCGATACCGCTGCACGACGCGCTCGACGCCGTGGGCGGACCCACGGTGGACGTCGTCCCGGTTGCCAGGGCGACCGGCCCGGCGTTGCCCGCGATGTCGGTGACCCCACCCACCGCGACCGAGGGGATCACCGTGCCCACCGATGCGGTGGATGCCGAGTAGGTCACGCTGTAGGGACCGGCACCCGATCCCGAGCCCAGCGTGGCCGACCAGCCCGTGCTGGTACCCGCGTTCCCGAAGTCGGCGCTCGCGAGTCCGGTCACCGGCTCCGAGAACGTCACCGAGTACACGAGGGTCGTACCCGCACTCGTCCGTGTGAACGCCGAAACCGTGGGAGGCGTGCTGTCGTACTGCACGGTCGGGGCGCTCATGAATGCCGAGAGCCGGGCAACCGGACCCGTCGCCCCCGTGAGGTCGGTAACGGCGTTCGCCACGAGGGCCAGATCGACCGTTCCCGTGGAGGCGGTCGGGCTCGCCACGGTGATGGTGTAGGGACCGGTGCCCGATCCCGATACGGCGGTCACGGCGAAGCCCGGGGCCGTGCCACCCACCGTGAAGTCGCCTGCAGTCAGGCCCGTGACCGGTCGCGTGAAGGTGAGGGAGTACGACAGGCTCGTCGCGCGCGTCGGTGAGGCCGGCGCGCTGAAGGCATCGACCGCCAGCTGCGGGCGGGCGATGGCCGGGCGCACCGGCTGGTTGTAGGAGGTGCCGATCAGGTTCTGCGTGCCAAGCGCGCCACCGGATCCGATCGGCCAGCTGAGGATCGAGGTTCCGCCGTAGGAGGGCGCATGCAGCGAGGTCCCATCGGGGCTGATGGCGATCGC
>JBIIQA010000012.1:0-23490 GCA_044342355.1 Miltoncostaeaceae bacterium
AGATGCCCGGGAGCCGACTCAAGACCGATATCGCACGGGTTCTCGAGGAGCAGGGGTACATCGCCGGCTATGAGTCGGCCGATGACGGCACCCGCGCCACGCTCACCGTGAAGCTCAAGTACGACGAGACCCGTCGCAGGGTCATCACGGGTATCACCCGTGTGTCGAAGCCCGGCCGTCGCGTGTACGCCGACAAGGACTCCCTCCCCAAGGTTCTCGGGGGAATGGGCGTTGCAATCATCTCGACCTCCCAGGGTCTCCTCACGGGCCATGAAGCCCGTCGCCGCGGTGTCGGCGGCGAGGTCCTGTGCACGGTCTGGTAGGGGAGGAGCGACCGTGAGCAGAATCGGACGCGCACCCATTTCCGTACCGAACGGTGTGACGGTGGACATCGCCGGGCAGAAGGTCTCCGTGACCGGCCCGAAGGGCACCCTCGAGCACGTCGTGTCGGAGCCCATTCGCATCGCGCAGGAGGACGGGTCGCTCGTGGTGACCCGACCGACCGACCGTGGTCCCCACCGGGCGCTGCACGGTCTCTCGCGCACCCTGGTGGCGAACATGGTCACGGGCGTCACCGAGGGCTTCGAGCGCAAGCTCGAGCTCGTGGGCGTCGGTTACCGTGCCGCCCTCAAGGGCAAGAACCTCGAACTGGCCGTGGGCTTCTCACACCCGGTCACCTTCGAGCCGCCAGACGGCATCACATTCGAGGTTCCCGAGGTCACGCAGATCGTGGTGTCGGGTATCAACAAGCAGCAGGTCGGCCAGATCGCATCGGAGATCCGCCGCGTGCGGCCGCCCGAGCCCTACAAGGGCAAGGGCATCCGTTACGAGGGCGAGGCCGTGCGTCGCAAGGTCGGAAAGAGGGCCTAGGAGACATGGGCAAGATCAGCACCCTCGACGCCCGCGCGCGTCGCCACCGCCGCGTTCGCGGCAAGGTCACCGGCACGGCCGAGCGCCCGCGCCTGTCCGTCTCGCGGTCGAACCTGCGCATCTACGCGCAGCTCATCGACGACGAGAAGGGTCACACTCTGGCTGCCGCCGGCTCCCACGAGGCCCCGCTCAAGGGTCTCGCCAAGGGTCCCGCGGCAACCGAGGTGGGCAAGCTCATCGCCGAGCGCGGCAAGGCCGCCGGCGTGTCCAGCGTGGTCTTCGACCGCGGCGGCTACCTGTATCACGGCCGGGTCAAGTCCCTGGCTGACGGCGCCCGCGAGGGCGGGCTCGAGTTCTAGGACCGGGGAAGAGAGAGAAATGGCAGAGCGCAGGCGCGAGAAGGTCACGACGGAGGGTGTTGAGCTCTCCGAGCGCGTGGTCCAGGTCAACCGTGTCGCCAAGGTCGTAAAGGGCGGCCGCCGCTTCTCGTTCTCGGCCTTGGTGGTCGTGGGCAACGAGGTGGATGCCGTCGGCGTGGGCCACGGCAAGGCGAACGAGGTGCCGCTGGCCATCCAGAAGGCTGTGGATGACGCCAAGAAGAACATGTTCCGCGTGCCGCGTTACGGCGCGACCATCCCGCATGAGACCATCGGTCACCACGGCGCGGGCCGCGTGCTGCTGAAGCCGGCCGCCCCGGGTACCGGCGTCATCGCCGGTGGCGGTGTGCGTGCCGTACTCGAGCTGGCCGGCGTACGCGACATCCTGAGCAAGTCGCTCGGCACCACCAACCCGGTAAACCTGGTCACCGCCACGGTGAACGGCCTCAAGTCGCTCCGTACGCCGGAGGAGGTCGCGAAGCTGCGCGGCAAGACGGTCGCCGAGGTGCTGGGCACCTCCGGTGGTTCCAACAAGCCGGCCGACGCCGCGGCCACCGAGGTGGCCGCGGAGGTCACCGCATGAGTGCGCTGAAGATCACCCAGGTCCGCTCCCAGATCGGGAGCTCCGAGCGCCACCGCGGCACCCTGCGTGCCCTTGGCCTCGGTCGTATCGGCAAGACGGCGGTCCATGAGGACTCGCCCGCCCTGCAGGGGGCCCTCCGCAAGGTGGCCAGTCTCGTGCAGGTGGAGGAGGTCCAGAGTGGCAGCTGACGACGCCAAGGTGAACGGCGAGGTGGACCCCGAGGACATCCGCCTCGAGAGCCTGCGCCCGAACCCCGGTGCCAAGCACCGGCGTAAGCGCGTGGGTCGCGGCCCCGGCTCCGGCAAGGGCAAGACGTGTGGCCGCGGCATGAAGGGTGCCGGCGCACGGTCGGGCCCGGGCCCGCGCCCCGGCTACCGCGGTGGCACCGTGCCGATTCACATGCAGAAGGGCAAGCTGCGCGGCCCGAACCACAAGAAGTCGATGCCCATCGGACCGTTCCGGACCAACTCGGTGCCGGTCAACGTGGGCTCGCTCGCATCGGTCTTCGGGGCCGGTGACGTGGTCGATACCGCGGCGCTCGTGGAGCACGGTCTGGTCAAGAACAACGACAACCGTGCATACCCCGTCAAGCTCCTTGCCAGCGGTGAGATCACTCACGCCCTCACGGTGCGTGTGGATCAGGCCTCCGCGGCTGCCGTTGCGAAGATCGAGGCGGCCGGTGGCCGCGTCGAGCTCGTCGGCCAGGAGTAGGGACGACGCGGGCTAGGCGCTGATGCTCCAAGCCATGCTCAACTCGCTCCGGTCCCCGGAGCTGCGCATGAAGTTGCTGTTCACCGCGGCGATGCTCCTGGTGTTCCGCTTCGGTGCGTACGTGCCCGTGCCCGGCGTCGAGCCCGACAGGCTCGCTGCCGCGCTCCAGAATCAGGGCACCACGAACATCCTGAACTTCCTGAACCTGTTCGCGGGAGGCGCGCTCACGCGCTTCGCCGTGTTCGCGCTCGGGATCATGCCGTACATCACCGCGAGCATCATCCTGCAGCTGCTCACCGTGGTCATTCCGTCGCTCGAGCGCCTCCAGAAGGAGGGCGAGGCGGGGTACGCGAAGATCACCCAGTACACCCGGTACCTCACCGTGGCGCTGGCATTCCTGCAGTCGTTCGCCTACGTCCTGTACTTCAAGTCGCAGGACGCCCTGCCCGGCGTCGGCTGGTCGCGCACCTTCCTCATCGTCATCTCGCTCACCGCGGGTACGACCCTGGTGATGTGGATCGGCGAGCTCATCACGCAGCGCGGCGTGGGCAACGGCATTTCGCTCCTCATCTTCGTCTCGATCGTCTCGGCGCTGCCGTCCGCGATCGAGGGGTGGTTCGGCCTTCCGCCGGTCACGGCGGTGGTCATTGGGATCATCGCCATCGGGATCGTCATCGGCGTGGTCTTCGTGAACGAGGGCGTGCGCCGCATCCCCATCCAGTACGCCAAGCGCCAGGTAGGTCGGCGCATGACGTCGGGGGGCACCACCTATATGCCCATCCGCGTGAACATGGCCGGCGTGATCCCGGTCATCTTCGCCGCCTCGATCACCATCCTGCCTCCCACCATCGCCGAGCTCGCCGGTGGCGGCGGCTGGGCGCAGGGCGTGGCCGACTTCCTGTCGCCGGGCTCCTGGTGGTTCATCCTGTTCGAGGGCCTGCTCATCGTCCTCTTCACGTACTTCTACACCGCGGTGCAGTTCAACCCCACGGATCAGGCCGACAACCTGAAGAAGTACGGAGGGTTCATCCCCGGGGTGCGCCCCGGGCGCCCGACGGCCGTGTACCTCGATCGCGTGGTGTCGCGCCTGACATTGCCCGGCGCCATCTACCTCGCCCTCATCGCCGAGTTCCCGAACATCATCTTCCGGTACCTGCCGGAGTCGAATGTGTTCTTCGGGCTCTTCGGTGGAACGTCCATGCTCATCGTCGTCGGCGTCGCTCTGGACACCATGCGCCAGATGGAGGCCCAGCTGATGATGCGCTCGTACGAAGGGTTCCTCCAATAGCGCGCATCATCCTGTTCGGACCGCCTGGTGCCGGGAAGGGGACGCAGGCCGAGCTCCTCAAGGAGCGTGGGCTGCTGCACCTGTCCACCGGGGACCTGCTGCGGGCCGCCGTGAAGGCCAGCACGCCCCTCGGCGTGACGGCAAAGGGCTACATGGACGCCGGCAACCTCGTGCCCGACGAGGTGGTCATCGGGATGATCCGCGAGGCGCTTGCCGGGCGCGACGACCAGTTCATGCTCGACGGCTTCCCGCGCACCATCGCACAGGCCGAGGCCCTCGACGCCATGCTCGCCGATGCGGGGGCCCCCATCAACGCGGTCATCTCGCTGCAGGTCGACCGCGACGAGTTGGTCCGCCGCCTCGGTGGACGCTGGATCTGCCGCGGCTGCGGTCGCTCCTTCCATGAGGTGAGCAACCCCTACGACAACTCACCGTGCGAGTCGACCGATGCACCATGCGATCTCTATCAGCGTGATGATGACCGCCCGGAGGCCGTGGCCAACCGCCTCGACGTGTACGACGCACAGACCTTCCCCCTCATCGGTTACTACGAGGAGCGGGGGCTGCTGCACGCCATAGACGGTGGCCTGTCGCTCGACGAGGTGCAGGCGCAGGTTGTCGAAGCGCTCGCGTAGGAAGGATGCAGGGCCCGAGGCGGAGGCGGTCACCCCGCCCCGCAACGGCCCGATCGCGAAGACGGCTGGCGAGATCGACGCCATGGCGGCGAGCGGCGCGGTGTTGGCGGAGTGCCTCGATCTGCTCGAGGCCGCCGTCACGCCCGGCATCACCACGCTCGCCCTCGACGAGATGGCCGAGGAGTTCATCCGCGCGAAAGGTGGGGTCCCCTCCTTCAAGGGCTACCACGGGTTCCCCGGCAGTATCTGCCCCTCGGTCAACGAGGAGGTGGTACACGCCATCCCCGGCCCGTACGCGCTCGGCGACGGCGACATCATCTCGATCGACTGCGGCGTGACCCTCGACGGATGGGTGAGCGACTCGGCGCGCACGATCCCCGTGGGCACGGTCAGCCAGATCGCCGCCGACCTCATGGATGCCACGCGCCGTTCGCTTGCCGCCGGCATCACCCAGGCCGTCCCGGGAAATCGCACCGGAGATATCGGCGCCGCGGTGCAGGACGTGGTGGAGCGGGCCGGCTTCAACGTGGTGCGCACGCTGGTGGGGCACGGCGTGGGCCGCAGCATGCACGAGGAGCCGCAGGTGCCCAACTTCGGGAAGCCGGGCACCGGAGTGCTGCTGGAAGAGGGCGTTGTCATCGCCATTGAGCCCATGGTCACCCAGGGCGATCCCGAAGTGGTCCTCGGCGGTGACGGCTGGGTGGTCTCCACCCGCGATCAGGGCCTTGCCGCGCACTTCGAGCACACCGTGGCCATCACATCCTCGGGCCCCCGCATCCTCACGCGCCGGAATGCATGACGGACCGGTTCCGATGATCGCTGGTTCCTGCTATCTTGCGCGGCCGCGCGTGGAACGAGATGCGACGGTCGCCCTGTGCCCTTCCGGGTTGGCGACCTCCCGTCGTCACCTCGTGCGCAGTGGGGGCGCCGCGGCCTTCTCGGCCGAGTGCCGTTCCGTGTCGTCCCCGGGTCACCCAGCGAGGAGCAATTCGTGAAGGTCCGTCCGTCCGTGAAGCCGATGTGCGAGAAGTGCCGTGTCATCAAGCGGCACGGCAAGGTCCTCGTGATCTGCGTCAACCCTCGTCACAAGCAGACCCAGGGGTAGTCAGTGGCACGAATCGCCGGAGTCAATATCCCCCGCGAGAAGCGGGTGGAGATCGGCCTCACCTATGTCTACGGGATCGGCCGCACCACGGCCAACGAGATCCTCGGCAAGGTCGGGATCAGCAAGGACACCTACGTCCGTGACCTGACCGAGGAGGAGGTGGGCCAGCTCCGCGAGGTGATCGAACGCGATTACATCGTGGAGGGCGACCTCCGGCGCGAGCGCGCCAACAACATCAAGCGCCTCATGGACATCGGCTGCTACCGCGGCCTGCGTCACCGGCGCGGTCTCCCGGCCCACGGCCAGAGGACCAAGACCAACGCTCGTACCCGCAAGGGTCCGAAGCGCACCGTCGGCAAGCAGCGCAAGAAGTAGCCGGAGCGTAAGGAGCCCATGGCACGCCAGAAGGCCACTCGAGGCCGCACCCGTCGCAAGGCCCGGAAGAACATCTCCGCCGGTCACGCGCACATCAAGACCTCGTTCAACAACACCATCGTCACGCTGACTGATCGCTCGGGCAACGTGATTGCGTGGGAGACCGCCGGCTCCGCCGGATTCAAGGGTTCCCGAAAGAGCACGCCGTTCGCCGCGCAGGTAACGGCCGATGCCGCCGCCCGCAAGGGCATGGAGCACGGTCTCCTGAAGGTGGACGTGTTCGTGAAGGGTCCCGGCTCCGGCCGCGAGACGGCCATCCGGTCGCTCCAGGCCGCCGGCCTTGAGGTGACCTCGGTCACCGATGTCAGTCCCGTCCCCCACAACGGCTGCCGCCCGCGCAAGCGGCGCCGCGTCTAGGAGGGCGACGTGGCCCGCGACCGTGACCCGCAGTGCAAGCAGTGCCGCCGTGAGGGCGAGAAGCTCTTCCTCAAGGGCTCGCGCTGCATGACCGAGAAGTGCGCTATTGAGCGCCGTAACTACCCGCCCGGCCAGAACGGCCGCGGGCGAATCCGCCAGTCGGAGTACCTCATCCAGCTCCGCGAGAAGCAGCGCGCCCGGCGGTACTACGGCATTCTCGAGAAGCAGTTCCGCCGCTACTACGAGAAGGCCAGCCGCCAGCCGGGCATCACCGGTGAGAACCTTCTGCGCCTGCTCGAGCTGCGTCTTGACAACGTGGTCACCCGCCTCGGCTTCGCGGCAAGTCGCCGCCAGGGTCGGCAGTTGGTGCGCCACGGCCACATCCACGTCAACGGCAGGCGCGTCGACATTCCGTCGTACCAGTGCCGTCCCGACGACATCATCACGCTCAAGCCCGAGTCGGCTGCCGAGCAGACCGTGCGCGGCGCCACGGAAATCGGTTCGTCCGTGGCCCCGTGGCTGCAGGCCGATCACGAGTCCCTGTCGGGCAAGGTGCTGAAGGCGCCTGATCGCACAGAGATCGACACCCCGGTGCGCGAGCAGCTCATCGTGGAGCTCTACTCGAAGTAGGCAGTACCCCGGGCCCGGCACGGGCGATGGCGGGGCGCCCCTGACGCGGGGGCCCCAGCCGAGGCCGCCGAACCCGGTTCCGCGTTCACCCATGAACCGGCCATAGGGCCGGGAGGAGCAACAAAGTGCTCGATATCCAGACCCCGCGTATGTCCTACGAGCCCGAGTCCGAGACGCTCGGCCGCATCGAGGTCGAGCCGCTCGACCGCGGCTTCGGGCACACCTTCGGCAACTCGTTGCGTCGCGTGCTGCTCTCCTCGCTCGAGGGTGCCGCCGTCACGTCGGTCAAGGTGGACGGCGTGCAGCACGAGTTCACCACGGTGAAGGGCGTGCGCGAAGATGTCACGGACATCATTCTCAATCTGCGTGGCCTCGTGTGCCGCCTCGTCGGCGAGGCCGATGAGATCGAGGTGGAGCTCTCCCGTCAGGGCCCCGGTGTGGTCACGGCCGGCGACATCGCCTGCCCGTCCGACCTCGAGATCCTGAACCCCGAGCTCGAGATCGCCAACCTCGAAGCCGGTGCATCGCTCGATATGGTCCTGACAATCGCCCGCGGTCGCGGCTACGTGCTCGCCGACCAGAACAAGGGCCCGGGAACCACGATCGGCGTCATCCCCGTCGACTCCAACTTCTCACCGGTGCGCCGTGTGAGGTACGAGGTGGGAGCGGCCCGCGTGGGCCAGCGCACTGACTACGACAAGCTCACCGTCGTGGTCGAGACCGACGGCTCAGTCGATCCCCGCACCGCCGTGGCGCAGGCGTCGGCAATCCTGATCGAGCGTCTCTCGATCTTCGCCGACCCCAAGGACATCCGCCTGCTCGGCGAGGAGGAGCCCGAGGTTCCCCAGCCCGGAGGCGAGATGGCCAACATCCTCATCGAGGAGCTCGAGCTCGGCGTGCGGTCGTACAACTGCCTCAAGCGCGTTGGCGTGGAGACCATCGGCGACCTCATCTCGAAGTCCGAGGACGATCTCGCCGCCATCCCGAACTTCGGCAAGAAGAGCGTGGAAGAGGTCAAGGAGAACCTGGCCCGCCACGGTCTCGGCCTCCGCGACGACTGACCCCAAGCACCCGAACCGGTAACCGGAGAAGACATGCGACACCGCAAAAGCGGCCCCAAGCTCAATCGTTCCAGTGCCCATCGCAACGCGATGGCGGCCAACATGGCCGTGGCACTTCTTGAGCACGGGCGCATCCAGACCACTGCGACGAAGGCCAAGGTCGCCCGCCAGACGGCCGAGCGCGCCATCACGCTCGGCAAGCAGGGCACGCTGCATGCCCGCCGCCAGGCCATCGCCCTGCTCCGGAACAAGCCGATCAGCTACCGGCTCTTCGACGAGATTGCGCCCGTCTTCCAGGACGTTCCCGGGGGCTACACCCGCGTGACCAAGCTCGGCCCGCGCCAGGGCGACGCCGCTCCCATGGTGCTGCTCGAGCTCTCGCGTCCCGTTCCCGTATCCGGCGAGGCGGCAGCATGATCCTGCGCACCCGCATCGCCGTCGGCGCCACCGCGCTCTGCACGGTCGCCCTTGCATTCACCGCCTCGTCCGCAACGGCGACCATGGCGGCCAACCAGACGCAGATCAACGGCATCGTCAACGGCGTCAACTACTGGACCACCCAGACGCAGGGTTACACCTACGCCGATTACACGGTCCAGAACATCGCAATCAGCAGCGTGAACCCGTCCTTCTCCCGTGCGCAGATCCAGCCCACGGCGAAGTTCCGGGGGATCGTGCCGCAGCAGTGGACGATCCTTGCCGGTGCCGGTTCGCAGTGGACGGTCGTCGACGGTGGCGTGAACTTCTGCGACAACGTCGGCAGCATCCCCCCGGCGGTCATCGCCGACCTCTTCCCGGGTGGCCCGCAGTGCGCGCCCACCAGCACCAAGGCGACCATCGCCTCGGCGCCCAGCGGAACGTACCGCCTGGTGGTCACGGCCCAGCGCCGCAGCAAGACCAGTAACCAGGCCAGCGTGTTCGTGGCGCTGCAGCAGACCAATGGCGTCAAGGTCACCGAGCGCCGCGTGGGTTCGGTGAACGGCTGGCAGTGGTCAGTGGTCACCAAGCCGGGCAGTGCATACGCCACGCTCAACATGACGAACCAGTGGGGCTCGGCGCAGGTGCTGCGCTCCGCATCGTCGCTGTACAGCGTCTACGGCTTCCGGGCCAGCGCGTTCGGCCTGACTCCGGCGAACCTCAACTAGGCACCGCGCAATGCCCACGCTGCGACTCGATATCGAGTACGACGGCGCGGGCTTCGCAGGCTGGGCCGAGCAGCCCGGCCATCGCACGATCGAGGGCGTCCTGAGGGACGCCCTCGATGTTGTGCTGGGAGGCCGCCCCGAGGTCCGCGTGGCCGGACGTACCGATGCCGGCGTGCACGCCACCGCGCAGGTGGTGAGTCTCGCCCTGCCCAACCGGCGCGAGGCGGGCAGCAAGGACCTGAGCAGGGCACGACCCGACCGCGCGCCCGTGCGCGAGGGGCCTGCGCTCCCCGAGCCACGGCGGATTCGGCAGTCGCTCAACGGCCTCTTGCCCGATGCCGTGGCGGTGCGCGCGGCAACGATCGCGCCCGAGAGGTTCGATGCACGCACCGACGCCCTCAGCCGCACTTACGACTACCGCGTGCTGGTGGGCCCACCCTCTCCATTGCGACGCCGTCACACCCTTCGGCACATGGGCCCGCCGCTCGATCGCGGAGCGCTCGATGCCTGCGCCGCGGCCTGCGTGGGCGAGCACGACTTCACCGCGTTCACGCCCACGGGCAGCCGGCATGTGTTCTTCCGCCGCCACGTCCTCCAGTGTCATTGGCGCGATGAGGGCGACGAACTGGTGCTGCGTATCGAGGCCAACGCATTCCTCCACCACATGGTTCGGGTGCTGGTGGGCACCATGCTCCAGTGTGGTCGTGGCCGCCGCACCGTGGATGACTTCACCTCCCTGCTGAAGGGCGCCCCGCGCTCGGCCGCAGGGGTCACGGCATTGCCACACGCCCTCACCCTCGTCGGGGTGCGCTACCCGTAGGGGTTCGGTCCGGCACGGCGCAGGCAGGCCCCGGGATGTTTCCGAAGGGAAGACGAAACGATGCCCCGTCTCGGGGCGCAGCCCCGAGCCGCGCACGTCCGATTCGCGACCGAAGGAAACATCCCGGGGCCTGCCGTCGACCAAGGATGTTCCCGAAGGGAAGACGAAACGATGCCTCGTCTCGGGGCGTAGCCCCGAGCCGCGCACGTCCGATTCGCGACCGAAGGAAACATTCCGGGGCGTGCCGTCCACCGCTGATGCGGTCCGGCCACAGGTCTACGATAAAGGGCGCGGTGAGGATCCTCGTGACCAACGACGATGGCATCGACGCCCCGGGAATCCTCGCGCTGCGGAAGGCCGTGGATCACCTGGGCGAGGTGTTCGTGATCGCGCCCGACACCAACCGCAGCGCAATCGCGCGCGGTATCACGATCCACGATCCGCTGGTGGTGGACGACGTGGCGATGCCCGATGGCTACCCGGCCTTCGCGATCAGCGGGACTCCGGTCGATTGCGTGAGGATGGGCGCCCTTGGGCTCATCGGCGATCCGCCCGATGTGGTGGTGAGCGGCGCCAATCTCGGCCTGAATCTCGGTGACGACGTCACCTACTCCGGCACGGTTGCCGCGGCGCTCGAGGGCGTGATGCTGGGGATCCCGGCGATCGCCGTGAGTCAGGACGCCCTGGGGGGCGGGAGCGGGCCCGGGCTCGAGTACGACTTCGCGGCGGTCACGGAGTTCGCGGCCAAGTTGGTGCCCTTGGCGTGTGAGGCCCAGTTCCCGCGCCACGCGATCTTCAACGTCAACGGCCCCGGCGTGCCCGCCCATGAGCTGAAGGGTGCGCGGGTCAGCCGGCTGGGGCGGCGCGTGTACGACGACACACTCACGCTCGAGGCCACGCAGGGATCGGCGCGTCACTTCCGCATCTACGGCGAGCCGATGAGCCACGACAAGCAGCCGGGCACCGACCTCTCGACGATCGACGAGAACATGCTCTCGGTCACTCCGCTGCACTTCGACCTCACCGACCGCGAGGGCATGGACGCCATGGCGCGTTGGCGCATTGACGACCTGCTGCGGTCGGTCTCCGGGGTGTCGTAGCCCCATGCCGCGCTTCGGCACGGTCCTGCTCGATCTCGACGGCACGGTGGTGGACACCGTGGCGCTCATCCGGGAGTCGCACCGGCACGCCGTCACCACGGTGCTCGGTCACGACCTGCTCGACGAGGAGCTTCTGGCCAACGTGGGGCGGCCGCTGGTCGAGCAGATGGAGGCCTTCGACCGCGATCGGGCCCCGGAGCTGCTCGAGGCCCAGCGCACCTGGAACCACGCGCACACCGCCGAGCTCATCCGTCCGTACCCGGGTGTGGACGCCATGCTGGGGCGCCTGGCGGACGCAGGGTGCCGCATCGCCGTCGTCACGTCCAAGGCCCGCCCCACCGTGCAGTTGGCGTTCGATGCCCTGCCCGAGGTGGCGCGCCACATCGGCGGCCTCATCGCCGTGGAGGACACCCCGGTGCACAAGCCCGCCCCCGATCCGGTCCTGGCCGGACTCGCACTCCTGGGCGGCGCGGCAGACGACGCCTGCTACGTGGGCGATGCCCCGTTCGACATCGCCGCGGGCAATGCCGCGGGCGTGTTCACCATCGGGGTGACATGGGGTTTCTTCCCGCGCGAGGCCCTGGCCGGTGCCGACCTCATCGTGGACGACGTCGCCGCCCTCGAGGAGCACCTCATGGGGAGCGCCAGATGAGCAGCGGTCCTGCGGCGCGCGCGGAGGAGCTGCGCGGGCTCATCCGCGAGGCCTCGCACCGCTACTACGTGCTCGACGATCCACCGGTGGACGATGCGGTGTACGACGCGTGGGTGAGTGAGCTCGAGGCGCTTGAAGCGGAGCGCCCCGACCTCATCACCCCCGACTCGCCGACCCAGCGCGTGGGGGCGACGCCGTCGGAGCGGTTTGAGTCGCACGCACACCTTCAGTCCATGCTCAGCCTCGCCAATGCCCGCGGCGAGGATGAACTGCGCGACTGGAACCGCCGCCTCCGGTCGGTTCTCGAGCAGGAGGGCATGCCGGATGCCGACGTGCGGTACGTGGTGGAGCCCAAGATCGACGGCCTCGCGGTATCGCTCACCTACGAGGACGGCCGCCTGGTCATCGGCGCCACCCGCGGTGACGGGACGGTGGGGGAGGACGTCACCCGCAACATCCGCACCATCCAGGCCGTGCCGCTGGTGATGCGGCCCGAAGCCGGCACCCCGCCTGCCCGCGTGGAGGTGCGCGGTGAGGTGTACCTGCCGCTCGAGGCCTTCGCACAGTTCAACGAGGCCCGGGCGGCCGAGGGCCAGCCCACCTTCGCGAACCCCCGCAATGCCGCCGCGGGAAGCCTGCGCCAGCTCGACCCGCGCCTCACCGCCGAACGACCGCTCAGCGTCTGGTTCTACGCTGTCGGCGCCTCCGACGGGCTCGCGCTCGGGAGCCAGCACGAGGTTCTCGCGTGGCTGCGCGAGGCGGGCTTCCCGGTGAATCCCCTCATTCAGGTGCATGAGGACATCGACGCCGCGGTGGTCGCCTGCGCGGAGTGGGAGGGGCGCCGCGGGGAGATCGACTACGACATCGACGGTGCCGTGGTGAAGGTGGACTCCCTCGACCTTCAGCGCCGCCTCGGCTCGGTCGCCCGTGCGCCCCGGTGGGCCATCGCCTACAAGTTCGCACCCACCACGGCCACCACCCTGCTGCGCGACATCAAGGTAAACGTGGGTCGCACCGGTGCCATCGTGCCGTGGGCCCTTCTCGACCCGGTCCACGTGGGCGGGGTCACGGTGGAGCGCGCCACGCTGCACAACCAGGACGACCTCGCGCGCAAGGACCTGCGCATCGGTGACACCGTGGTCATCCAGCGCGCCGGTGACGTCATCCCCCAGGTGGTGTCGGCCCTCACCCAGCGCCGCACCGGCGACGAGCGCCCCTTCCAGATGCCCACCGCCTGCCCGGCCTGCGACACCGTGCTGGTGCGCCCCGAGGGCGAGGTGATCTGGCGCTGCCCGAACCGCTCATGCCCCGCACAGTTGGTGGAGAGCGTCATCCACTTCGCCTCGCGCGGCTGCATGGACATCGAGGGCCTGGGCGAGAAGACCGTGCAGAAGCTGTTCGACACAGGCCTCATCGCCACCGTTGCCGACCTCTACGACCTCACCGCGGAGCAGCTCATCCCGCTCGAGGGCTTCAAGGAGCAGAGCGCGGCGAACCTGATCTCAGGGGTAGAGCAGTCGAAGCAGCGCCCGTGGCCGCGCGTGATCAACGCGCTGGGTATCCGCCACGTGGGTGAGGTGACCGCCGGCGCCATCGCGCTCGTGGCCCCGCGCCTCGACGCCCTCCTCACCGCATCGGCCGACGACCTCGCCCGGGCTGAGGGAGTCGGGCCGGTGGTCGCCGAGGCCGTGACGGAGTTTCTGTCCTCGGATGACAACCGCGCGATGCTCGAGCGCCTGCGCGCTGCAGGGCTCACCATGGAGATGGATGTGCCCGACGGCCCCATCGATGGCCCGCTCACCGGCTGCACCGTGGTGGTGACCGGCGCCCTCGAGGGCTTCACCCGTGATGAGGCCAAGCGCGCCATCGTCGCTGCCGGTGGCAAGGCGACGGATTCCGTCAGCAGGAAGACAACGTTCGTGGTGGCGGGCGCTGACCCCGGCAGTAAGGCGGAGAAGGCAGCGCACGTCGGCGTGCCCGTGGTGAACGAGGTCACCTTCGCGGCACTGCTATCGGGCGACCAGCCGTGTCCCGTCCCGGAGAGCTAGGTCGCCGAGTCTGCCGTGCCGATGGCCAGCAGCGTGACCGCCCTGTCCATCGTCCTCTGCGCCCCGCGGATGTCGGGCGTGTTCATGAGGAAGGCGAAGGCGTACTGCGTGCCTGACCGGCTGCTGACGATCCCCGAGAGCGACGCCACGCCGTTGATGTAGCCGGTCTTGGCCTGTACGCGGTTTCTCACCCCGGGAGCCTTGAGGCGCCGGATGAGGGTGCCCTCGCCGCCGCCGGGCATGGAGCGGACGAGTACATCTCCCCAGTCGGCATCGGACTTCGCCATGGCCAGCACGCCGACGAGAGTGGACGCCGACAGGCGGTTCGAGTGCGAAAGGCCGGAGCCGTCGATGACGTCATCGGACGCGTCGAGGATTCCGCGCTGGCGCAGCAGCGACTCGGCGTGACGGGTACCGGCGGCCGTGGTGCCGTTGCCGTTGCCGTATGCGCCGACGGCCTTCGTCAGCATCTCCGCCGTGAAGTTGTCGCTGTGGATGTTCATGAAGTCGACCATCCGCCCGAGGGGTTGCGAGCGCACCTGGCCCAGCACCTCGCCACCCGGCACGTCACGCCCCGCGCGGATGGGACCCGTCACCCCCACGCCCGCGGCCCGGAGAGCCGCGACGAGCCGCTGGCCGGCGGCGATGGCCGGGCTCGACACGTTGCCTCCGTTCGTCGCGCGGTTCTGGTTGGTGGCGATCCCCGACAATGGGGGGCACTCATAGCGGTATGAGCTCTTCCAGAGCGGACCCATGCGCTGGCGGTCGAACAGGGTCTCGTCCACCACCACGCCGCCGGTGATCCGGCGGGTGCCGGACTCGCGCACGTTGCGCGCGAGGTCCTCGATGGGGGTGCCCAGACCGTCGAGGCTGCTTCGCGAGTAGGAGCGCGTGGAGAGCATGGGGTCACCCGCGCCGATGAGGTACGCCGGCCCGCTGACCGTGCCGTCCACCGAGATCGCGTCGGGTCCGGCCTCGAGGCGCGTGGTGAACCGGAAGTCCGGTCCCACGGTCATGAGCGCCGAGGCTGCGGTGACGATCTTCATGGTCGATGCCGGCGCGAGGGCGGTATCGGGGCGCCATGAGGCCACCGTCACGGGGCCCGATGCGCCCAGGCGATCGACGCGGGCACTGAGGGTGGGGTGGGCCTTGCCGAAGCGCTCGATGGTGGCGGCAACGGGATTGGAGGCCGCCTGCGCGACCGAGGTGATTCCGGCTGCAGCGCACGCGACGGCGAGGGCGATGAGGGTCCGGCGGGGCCTGCGGGAGACACGACTCACGACGCGGCGGAGGCTACCCCCGGGGTCGGGCACCCTGCCGCGGGAGGTGACGGGGGAACCCCTTGCCCGCGCCGCATGGGGCGGGCAAGGGGTTCCCCCGTGGTCACGCCACGAGCATCTCGTGCGCGTCGGTGTCGTCGGGGAATCTGTGGCCCGTCTCGAGAAGACTGGTGAGCACCAGCGTCTTGTCCACGCGCCCTTGGTAGATGGGGATTGACTGCTCGCGGCAGTAGCGCACGAGGCGGTCCGGTTTCATGCCGATCGCCAGCGCAAGTTCATCGGGGGTCAGGTGGTTCGCCATCGTGTGTGCCTCCGTCTGTCTCGTCCCGTAACGACGACGACCCGCGGCCATAATGGCCCGCGGGTCGCCTGTCAATGCGTCGGATGTGCCGGGCATATCACCCGGTGCATGCTCCGAAAGTGTCCATGCCGTGAAGGGTACGCCCGCCTCCGGCCGGTGTGCACCTGCCTGTCCGGGGAGACCGCCGAAACCCACCGGGGATGGGCTAGGATGCCTCGGCTTCATCGCGGGGTGTGGCGCAGCTTGGTAGCGCGCTCCGTTCGGGACGGAGAGGTCCCCGGTTCAAATCCGGGCACCCCGATGAAGCGGCATCCGTGGTCGAGAGGGGAGACACGATGGGGCCCGAGTCCACTCCCGCGGAGATCCTCGCGGGCACCTGCACCATCGCCATGATCGGTGCGTCTCCCGACCCCGAGAGGCCGTCATACGGCGTGATGCGGTACCTGCTGGAGCAGGGCTACAAGGTGATTCCCGTGCGCCCGGGAAGTGGCGAGGTGCTTGGCGTGCCTGTGGTGAACTCCCTGTCCGAGATCAGCGAGCCCGTTCACATGGTGGACGTGTTCCGCAAGTCGGACGCCGCCCCCGACATCGCCCGTGAAGCCGTGGCGATCGGTGCCACGTCGCTCTGGCTCCAGCCCGGCTGCGTCAGCCCGGAGGCCGGTGAGATCGCGCGGTCCGCGGGGCTGGCTTTTGCCGAGGACCTCTGCACCCGGCAGGTGCACCGCGACGAGGGCGTGGGGGCCATCGGCCCCTCACTGCTGGCCTAGACCGTGATGACGCCCTCGACCTCGGGCAACTCGCGGCGCAGTTCGGCCTCGATGCCGAGGGTGAGGGTGGCGGTGCTCATGGGGCAGCCGCCGCAGGCCCCCAGCATCTGGAGGTGCACGAAACCTTCGTCGTCGAAGTCGACCAACTCCACGTCGCCGCCATCGGCGTGCAGGGCGGGCCGGATGCGCTCGAGGACATCTTCGATTCGGCTGAGTGTTGCGACGTCGGCCATGGTTCCTCCGGTTGGCGTGGCGACAGACGGCATGGTAGCGCGGGGGGTGGCTGGTGGCCGGTGACTCCGTGCGCGCTGCGGTGGTGCAGCTCCTCGCCGATGAGGACACCCCGCGCAACATCGCCCGGGCGGGCGAACTGGTGCAGGCCGCGGCGGTATCGGGAGCCACGCTGGTGCTGCTGCCTGAGAAGTGGAACTGGTGGGGGGCCGCCGCCCGCACGCCGGATGGCGCGGAGTCGCTCGGCGGCCCGTCGCTGTCGGCGGCCCGGATGTGGGCACGCGAGTTCGGCATCACGGTCGTGGCCGGCAGCATCCTCGAGGCCACCCGTGACGGGGGCAAGGCTTTCAACACGAGCGTGCTCATCGCCCCGGACGGGCGGGACCTCGCGATCTACCGCAAGATCCACCTGTTCGACGTGACCGTGGGGGGTCATGAGTACCGCGAGTCGGCCTGCACCGAGCCCGGCGATGCGCTCGCCACGGCGCAGGTCGCGGGCATGACCGTGGGCCTGAGCGTGTGTTACGACCTGCGCTTTCCCGAGCTCTACCGGAGCCTTGTCGGCTCCGGGGCCACCGTGCTCACGGTTCCCGCCAACTTCACCCGTGAGACCGGTCGCGACCACTGGGAGGTGCTGCTGCGCGCCCGCGCCATCGAGGACCAGTGCTTCGTGCTCGCCGCGGGGCAGTGCGGGGAGCACTCCACCGGCGAGGGGGCCTGGGGGCACTCGATGATCGTCGACCCCTGGGGTGTGGTGCTCGCCGAGGTGCCGGATGGGGAGGGCTTCGCCTGCGCCGACCTCGACCTCGATCGACAGCGGCAGGTCCGCGAGTCGCTGCCCGCGTTGCGTCACCGCAGACTCGCCTAGTGTCCCGCGCCGTGGAGCGACCCAAGCGCGGAGATGAGATCGAGGTGACGGTGGACGACCTGGCCTTCGGGGGCCGGGGCGTTGCGCGGACCGACGGCTTCGTGGTGTTCACCCCCGACACCGCGCCGGGTGACCGGGTCACGGTGAAACTGCGCAAGGTGCGCCGGCGCTTCGGTGAGGCCGACCTGGTTGAGGTGCTCGCCCCCGGCCCGGCACGCATCACTCCGCCCTGTCCCTTCGTGCCCGACTGCGGCGGCTGCCGCCTTCAGCACATCACGTACGACGAGGTGCTCGAGGCCAAGCGCGTTCAGGTGGCAGAGCACCTCGCCCGCATCGGTGGGCTCGAGGGCATCGACGTGCTGCCCGCCGACCCCGCGCTTGAACGCTTCGGCTACCGCAACAAGATGGAGTACTCCGCGGCACCGGGGCCGGATGGTGAGTTGCGTCTGGGCTTTCACCGGCGCGGGCGCTGGGACGAGGTGGTCGACATCGACGCCTGCATGCTGGCCACCGAGGTGGGCAACATCGCGCGCGAGTCCGTGCGGGCGTGGGCCGTGGATGAGGGCCTCGCGCCGTTCAACCAGCGCAACCACGAGGGATATCTCCGCCACGTCGTCGTGCGCGAGGGCGTGCTCACCGGCCAGACGCTCATCACCATCGTGACCGCGCCCGGCGGGGAGGACGTGGTGGACCGCCTGGCCGACCGCCTGCCCGGCACCGTGCCGGGTCTCGTCGGAGTCGTGCATGCGATCAATGACGGCCTGTCAGAGGTGACCTCGGGTCTGCCGTCGCGCACGGTCTGGGGGCGCAACTGGATCGAGGAGATCGTGGAGGTGGAGCCCGGTCGTCCTGTCACCCTGCGACTGTCGGCAGGGTCGTTCTTCCAGACCAACTCGCGCATGACCGGGCACCTGTACCGACGCGCGGCCGAGGCGGCGGGCCTCACCGGCGGCGAGGTGCTGTACGACCTGTTCGCAGGGGTTGGCAGCATCGGTGTGGCCCTGGGCGCGCTCGCGAAGGAGGTCGTGGCCATCGAACTGGTGCCCGAGGCCGCGGAAGACGCCGTAGGCAACGCCGAGCGTAATGGCATCACCAACCACCGGGCGCTTGCCGGTGATGTGCGGGTGGTGCTGCGAGAGAACCGTGGTCAGCTGCCGGAGCCCGACGTGGCGATCATCGACCCCCCGCGTGCAGGTCTCTCGGGTGGCGCCTGCCGGCGCATTCTCGAGCTGGCTCCGAAGACGCTCGTGTACGTGTCGTGCCAGCCCGCCACCTTCGCCGACAACGCCCGGCGGTTCGTTGACGGCGGCTATCGGCTGGAGTGGGTGCGCCCTGTGGACATGTTCCCGCAGACGCCCCACATCGAGGCCGTCGCGCGCTTCACCCGGGCGTAGTCGCCCGCCCGCCCCGCCGCGTCAGTACGGGGGCTCTGATGCGTACCAGTCGCCGAGGGCACGGAACGATGCCCAGAAGCGGCGCTTGGCCTCTTGTTCGTCGAGAGAGTCGTCGATGTCGGGAGTGACGAGTACCTCAATGGATGGGGTCCATCGGGTGACCACCCCCTGCTCGACCGGGAGGGCCTCCGACATCGGGAAC
Source organism: Miltoncostaeaceae bacterium (assembly GCA_044342355.1). Classification (GTDB taxonomy): domain Bacteria; phylum Actinomycetota; class Thermoleophilia; order Miltoncostaeales; family Miltoncostaeaceae; genus SYFI01. The sequence continues at coordinate 18,861 of JBIIQA010000012.1, forward strand.
CTGATGGCGTCGACGGCGGCGATCGTGCGGTCACCCATCACCACGATGATGCGCGGGCGCACGATGCGGATCTCCTCGGCCAGCCACCCGAGCTCCTCACCCATGGGGGCGACGGGGTCGGCGTGCGGGCACTTGAGCACCAGCGTGCCGTAGAGCGCGGAGGGATCGACGCCCAGCCTCTCGACGCTGCGGCGGATGGCCTCGCCCGGTCGCCCGAAGAACGACACGCCCTCCTGGCGCTCCGACAGCGATGACTGCCACTTGATGAGCATGATGTCGGCGGTGGGCGACCCCGAGGCCTTCACGGGGAACGTGCCCGCGGCGGCGCAGCCCAGGCACGAGTCCATGCGCTCTTCGAGCACGTGCATCTCGCGGATCGCACGATCGAGGTATGCGTCCTCGATCCGGGGGATGGCCCGGGGGGCCTGGGGCTCAGGCTCGGGAGTGGCGGTGGACTCAGCGGTCATCAGCGCCTTGGGTTTCGTGCTGCCCGCATGGCCCTCCTCCCCGGAGCGCGCAGCGAGCGTTGCAACCTACGTCTCCGGCTGCGACGCGCGGCGCGAGGAACGCGCGCCGCGACCGCGAAGGCCACGGCGCCTGCGCACCGGCCGTGCGTCGGCCAGGGCGTCGAGGAATTCCCCCGGACCGGCGAAGGGGCGCATGAGCATGCCTGCCGTGCCCACCTCGGCGGGTGTGACCGCTCCGCTTCCCGCGGTCACCACCAGCCCCGTGCGCTGAAGGAGCAACGCGGCCTCGATGGCCTGCGATGCCGGGCGCGCGGGCGTGAGGCCCTCATGGCAGTCGATGAATTCGGCTACCTGCCGCAGGGCCTCCGGGGGTGGGGCTATCCCCGAGTCGGGGTGGGGCACCACCGTCACGCCTCCCTGATGGCGCACGCGGCGGAGCGCATCGCCGAGCGAAAGGCCGTCGGGGATGGACGCCGTGAGGAACAGCCCGATGATGACGCCCTCGCGTGTGTCGATCTCCTGCCCCACGATCACGTGCACCCAGTCGGGTGCCGCCTGCAGTACCTGAAGGGCCGGCTCAATCCTGCCCGGCGCGACCACCGCGACGATGCGGATATCGCGCTCCACGGCGGCGTGCACGATCTCCCGGGGCCCAAGTGCCGGTCCGGTGCGCACGCGGAGGTCCGCGAACACCGGCGCGTACGTCGGGGTGGCGAGGGCGGGGCGCTCCACCGCTCCCCGGTAGAGCGTCTCGAGGTCGGACGCCACGTCATCCCAGGTGCGCGACCCGGCGCGGGATGCGGCCGCGGCACCGAGCACGGTCACGCGTGCCGGGTTTGCCAGACATCCGCCGATGGCATCCGCCCACGGTTCCGCGGTGAACGGCGGGAGCGTGATCCCGCCCTCGGGGCCCAGCAGCTCATCCGCATCCGGGCAGCGCGCCGACAACACGCACATTCCGGCGGCCATGGCCTCACGCAGCACGGGCCCCTGGGCGTCGTCGGCCGTGGGGATGAGCGCGATGCGCCCTCGGCGGAGCACGTCGCCGCGCGCCTGCGCCCCGCCATCGGGGTACACGTCGACGCGATCGCGCAGGGCCTTCGGAATTGCCGCCCGGGTGCGCTGCGGTGCATCGGGAGGGCCGATGATGCTGATGCGCCCGGTCGCGGCGGCATCGGTGCCGATGAGTGCGCGCAACACGAAGCGCAGACCCGTGCGGTCGCGTTCACGTGCCACGATGACGATTCCAGGATCGTCAGACGGCGGGCCGAACAACGCGGGGTCAACACCCTCGGACACGACCTCGTACTCGCCGGGCAGTACGCCGGCCAGCACGTGGCGTGCCGCTCCGGAAAGCGCGATGCGCAGATCGGCCTGGGCGAGGGCACGATCCACCAGTGGGCGCACGAACGCGACCCCCGCCAGCGGGGCGGTCCGGTGGAAGGTGACGGCCCGCACGCCCGTGGCATGCCGGAGCGCGGCGAGCGCGGGACTCGGGGCCAGGGGCTCGTGAAGGTGGGCCACGTCGAAGCCTCCCATGCCGAGCGCGATCTCGAGTCCCGACGCTCCCTCAATGGGTCCTCCGAGCCGCCTGCCGGTGCCCTTGGTGGTGCTGCGAAGCGCGCGGGATGTGGCTACCACCAGCGGAGGTCCGCCGGGCGCTGCAGCCACCGCGTCGGTATCGCCCGCCTCGAGCGCATCGATGCGCCTGCGCCCGGCATCGGCGGCCGGGCGGCCTTTGCCCGGCGCGAGAATCGTCACGGCGTGGCCACGGCGCGCGAGGGCCTCGGCCTCCGCCGCCACGGCGTGCCCCACGTCGTCCCCGGGGGGGAACGCGTGGGGCGACACCAGTGCGATACGCAGCGGTGAGTGGCTCACCGCCTGCTCATCCCTACTTGGGGAGTGCGGCGTCGCTCTCGCCGCTGATGAACGCCTCGGTCATCTGGCGGGCGAGGTCGTCGGGGTGCTGCACGGGCGGGCTCTTCATGAAGTACGACGACGGACCCTCGAGCGTTCCCGAGATACCGCGGTCAAGCGCCACCTTGCAGCAGCGCACGGCATCGATGACGACGCCGGCCGAGTTGGGGGAGTCCCACACCTCAAGCTTGAGCTCGATATTGAGCGGCACGTCGCCAAAGGCCTGCCCCTCGAGGCGGATGTGCGCCCATTTGCGGTCAGTGAGCCACGGCACGTAGTCGCTGGGCCCGATGTGGATGTCCTTCGGGTCCATCTCGTAGTCGAGCACCGAGGTCACGGCGTTCGTCTTCGAGATCTTCTTGCTCTCAAGGCGCTCGCGCTCGAGCATGTTGAGGAAGTCGGTGTTGCCACCGAAGTTGAGCTGCGTGGTGTGCTTGAGGCGCACGCCACGTTCACGCATGAGGCGCGTGAGCTGGCGGTGCACGATGGTGGCGCCCACCTGGCTCTTGATGTCGTCGCCCACGATCGGCACGTTGTGCTCGCGAAAGCGCTCCTGCCAGTAGTGCTCGCGGCCGATGAACACCGGCACGCAGTTCACGAAGCCCACGCCAGCCTGCAGGATCTGCTCCACGTACCACTTGGTGGCCTGCTCGGAGCCCACCGGGAGGTAGGAGACCACCACGTCAGTGTTGGTGTCCTTGAGGAGGCTGATGATGTCGGCGGTCTCGCCGGGCGCCTTCTCGATGATCTCGGACAGGTACTTGCCCAGTCCGTCGTGGGTCATGCCACGGGCCACGGTGATGCCGGTCTTCGGGACGTCCGAGAACTTGATGGTGTTGTTGGGCTCGGAGAAGATCGCGTCCGCGAGGTCGGTGCCGACCTTGCGCGAGTCGATGTCGATCGCCGCCGTGAAATTGATGTCCCTGACGTGGTACCCGCCGAGGACGGTGTGCATCAGGCCTGGGATGAAGTCATCCTCATTGGCGTCCTTGTAGTACTGCACGCCCTGAACGAATGACGAGGCACAGTTGCCCACGCCGATGATGGCGACGTTGACGCTCTTGCTCACGAGTGCGGGTCTCCCCTTCGATTACCGATTCATCGGGGGCCCATCGGCATCCCGAAGAACGGAGTGTACGTAGAAAAGCCGCTGGGCAAATGTGATGAGGGTGCCCACGGCGAGGATGGTCATGATGACCTCGATGGTGATGCCCCAGCCACCCAGGAACAGGGCGGCGCCGACCAGCACCAGGCGCTCGGTGCGGCTGAAGAGTCCGCCCTTGTTGGAGTCGATTCCCAGACCCTCCGCGCGCGCGCGTGTGTAGGAGACCAGGAACGATCCGGCCAGCGCGAGGAAGGTCATTGCCACGGCCCAGGTGCGGGCCTCGGTGGCCATGGCCACACCGATTCCCCCGAGCACCAGGCCCTCGCCGAGGCGATCGAGGTTCGAGTCGAGGAAGGCTCCAAACCGGCTGGCCTTTCCGCTCATGCGCGCGACCGACCCGTCGAACATGTCGCTGAGCGACCCGATGACGAACACCACGCCCGCGATGATCCAGAACTCAAACCCCGCGAGTACTGCGGTGGCCACCGCCAGAACGAACCCGAAGACGGTGATGCTGTTGGGGGTGACGCCCGCGCGCACGAGGGTGCGTACGAGGGGGTCGGCGAGAGAGCGTGCGCCATCCGAGAACCTCTTGCGGGCCTGCGGAGTTCCGTCGCCCGGGGCGTCGTCGGACCTGATGGGGATGATGCCTCTTCCGTCGGTGGGCGCCTAGGATAGCGACCGATGCGCCTGTGCTCTTTCCGGGGGCCGGATGGTCCCGTGCCCGGCCTTGTCCGCTCCGACGAGGTCATCCCCCTTACCGCTGGAAGCACCCTCGACATCATCCGGGGTGCCCCGATCATGCCTGCGGGCGACCCCATTCCCCTCGCTGATGTGGTGCTCGAGGCGCCGGTCATTCCCGGCGCCGCCCTTGGCATCGGGCTCAACTACCGGGCACACGCCGAGGAGACGGGCAAGGAGCCACCTGACGAGCCCGTGCTCTTCGCGAAGATGCGGGGCACCGTGAACCGCCCGTCGGGTCCGGTGGTGCACCCCGACTGGACCCGACGGCTCGACTATGAGGGGGAACTCGGGGTGGTGATCGGGCGCACTGCCCACTGCGTGACGCCTGCTGATGCCCTCGATCATGTGTTCGGCTACACGGTGTGCGACGACGTGAGTGCCCGCGACCGCCAGAAGT
>JBIIQA010000076.1:0-6963 GCA_044342355.1 Miltoncostaeaceae bacterium
CAGCGGCCTTGCGTGGGCGGCGGCCCCCGCCCATTCCGCCGCCGCCCCGACCGTCCTCACGGGGACCATGTCCCGGGTTGTGGACGGCGACACGATCAAGGTGGACGTCCGGGGTTTTGAGACCACCATGCGGCTGATCGGCATCGACACGCCTGAGACCAAGCGCCCGGGCTACCCGGTGCAGTGCGGGGGCCCCGCCGCATCGGCCGAGGCCGCGCGCCTGCTGCCGCGCGGCACGCGCGTGCGCCTGGTCTCGGACCCCTCGCAGGATGCGCGCGACAGGTACGGGCGATTTCTCGGCTACGTCTACAAGGTCGGCCTGGGCGGGGCGCGTGGATCGGTGAACTACCGGTTGGTATTCACCGGTTTCGCGAAGACGTACGTGTACGGCAACGTCCCGTTCCGATACGCGGGCGCCTTCTTCGGGGCCGAGATCCGCGCGAAGCGGGCCCGCCGTGGGGTGTGGGGAGCCCCGTGCAACGGCAACACCCTGAAGCCCCAGTACGCCCCGCGCGTGGCCCCGACCACCGGCACATCCAGTCGCTGCGACCCCAATTACGCAGGCGCGTGCATTCCACCACCACCGCCCGACCTCGACTGCAGCGACATCACTGCGCGCCGCTTCCGCGTGGTGGGCACCGACGTGCACCGCTTCGACAGCGATGGCGACGGCATTGCCTGCGAGGGGCGTCGCTAGGGGCGCATGGGTGCGGTGCCATGCCGTGCGGCACCGTTGGCGGCCCAGCGGGCTGCCGCCCCGCCCTCCTCGGAGAGGTTCCACGCAGAGTTCACCAGGCCCACGTGCGAGAACGCCTGCGGGAAGTTGCCGAGCATGCGCCCGGTGTCCGGGTCCCATTGCTCCGCCATGAGGCCGACGTCGTTCGTGAGCGACAGCAGGCGCTCGAAGAGCGCACGTGCCTCGTCGCGACGCCCGGCCATCGCCAGGTTGTCGACGAGCCAGAATGAGCACAGCAGGAACGCGCCCTCGCCCGCCGGCAGGCCGTCGATGTTCTCGGTGTCGACGTCTGAGTAGCGCATCACCAACCCGTCGCGCGTGAGGTCGCGCATGATGGCCTCGGCCGTGCCGATGACGCGCGGGTCGGTGGCGGGAAGGAACCCCACGAGGGGGATCTGCAGCAGGCTGGCGTCCAGCCGGGGGAGGTCATAGGCCTGCACGAATGCGCCGAGCCCGGTATCAAAACCCTCGCGGCACACCTCGTCATGGATCTCCTGCCGGATGGCCTTCCAGCGCTCGGCGGGCCCCTCGAGGCCCGAGGTCTCCACGGCGCGGATCGCGCGGTCGAAGGCCACCCAGGCCATCACCTTCGAGTGGGTGAAGTGACGCCGTCGCCCGCGCACCTCCCAGATGCCCTCGTCCGGTTCGCGCCACCGCGACTCGAGCGCCTCCATGAGCGCGAGCTCGAGCGACCATGCATCGGGATCCGGCTCCACGCCGATCTTGCGGGCCACGTGGAGTGAGTCCATGAGCTCGCCGTACACGTCCAGCTGGAACTGGTCGACGGCCGCGTTGCCCACGCGCACGGGGCGTGCGCCGCCGTGGCCGGGCAGCCACGGCACCTCCCACTCATCGAGGCGCCGCTCGCCACCCGCCCCGTACATGATCTGGATGTCCTCGGGATCACCCGCCGCGGCCCGCAGCAGCCAGTCGCGCCACGCCACGGCCTCGCGGGTGTATCCACCGAGCATCATCGCGTACAGAGCGAACGTGGCATCGCGCAGCCAGCCGTACCGGTAGTCCCAGTTGCGCACCCCACCCGGCTGTTCGGGCAGCGACGTGGTGGCCGCGGCGATCATGGCCCCCGTCGGGGCGTACGAGAGCGCCTTCAGCGTGATGAGCGACCGCACCACGGGCTCGCGCCACTCACCCTGGAAGGGGCAGCGCGAGCTCCAGCCCTCCCACCACGAGAGCGCCTCCACGAGCGCGTGCTCGGGATCCGGCCCCGCCGGGGCGGGAAGGTGCGATGGATGGTGGTTGAGGGTCATGCCAATGCGCTCACCGGGGCGCACGGTGAAGCGCGCCACCATGTCGCCCTCCACGCGCCCGTGCGGCTCCGGCGACACCAGGCGCAGTGCCTCGGGGCCGGAGATGAGGTCGGCTCCCTCGGGCAGATGCCGCACCCATGGCCGCGTGCGCCCGTACTCAAAGCGTGCCGACACCCACGACTCCATGGGCACCTCGCCATCCACCCCCTCGATGATGCGCACGATGCATGGGCCGGTGGGCTCCGGCGACATGAAGTCGATGAGTCGCACGCTGCCCTCACGCGCTTCGAGAGTGGTCTCGAGCACGAGCGTCTCACCCACGTAACGACGGCTCGACCCCTCCAGCCCGGAGGCGGGACCAATGCGCCACTCGCCATTGTCGGACCCGCCGAGAAGCGAGCAGAAGACCGCGGGACCATCGAAGCGCGGGGTGCAGAACCAGTCGATGGCGCCATCGCGCGCGACGAGCGCGCAGGTGCGCTTGTCGCCGATGAGGGCGTGGTCCTCGATGAGGCGGGCGGGGTTCACCGGGCCACTATCCCAGATGCCCCGGCGCCATCCGCCGCAGGCGGTCCCGGGGGCGGCGGCGTGCGACACCATCCCCGGCATGGACATCACATTCACCGACGGTCCCGACGACATGGTCACCTGGATCGCATCCGAGCCCTCGTTCATGCAGAGGGCATCGCACGCACTTGTCAGCGGTGGGGCCACCTGGCTGGTGGACCCCGTCGACGCCCCCCCGGTTCGCGAGCGCCTCGACGTGCTGCCGCCGGTTGCCGGGGTACTTCAACTGCTGGACCGCCATGGCCGGGACTGCGCCGCGATGGCCGCCGACTTCGATGTCCCACTCCATGTGACACCCCTGCAGGACATCGCGGGTACGCCGTTTCGCGTGCTGATCGTGCGCAACGGGCGCGGTTGGCACGAGTCGGCACTGTGGTGGGACGACCGACGCGCCCTCGTGGTTGCCGAGGCCGTGGGAACGCCCCCGTATTTCAGGTCCCGTGCCGGCGAGGTCATCGGCCCGCACCCCATGATGCGCATTTCCCCCCCGCGTGTGCTCCGGGGCTTCCCCGCCCAGCATGTGCTGATGGGGCACGGCCACCCCGTGTTCCGGGCAGACGCGGGGGACCTCGTGGACGCTGCCGTGGATCACGCGCGACGCACCACGCCCCGATGGCTCATGTCACTTGCCACGGGCTCGGTTCGGCGCGCCGCCACGGGGTCGCCTAACGTCACCCGCTGATGACGGGTCAGCCGGCGCCTCCGCCACCGGCCGCCGCACCCCCTGCCGGGGACGCGGGGCCGTCGTGGCCCACGTGGATGCACCACCTCACCCGGCTTCCGTGGTGGGGGTGGCTCGGCGTGCCGCTCATCGCCTGGCTCGCCTCGCGCCTGCTGGTGATCGGGTTCGGACTGATCGCCAGCGTGTCGTTCGGTCGCGCCGAGATCGAGCTCGACCAGGCGGTGCCACGGGCCCTCAACCTCTTCGGCTCGTGGGACACCACGTGGTACCTCGACATCGCCCGCCGTGGGTACGCGTTCGATGTCGGGCAGGTGGGCGAGGTGTTCACCAACGTCGCGTTCTTCCCGTTGGTGCCCATGATCATGTCCGCGGCGCTGGCCCTTGGCCTCAACCCGTTCTGGGTCGCCATCATCGTGGGCAATGGCATGTTCCTCGTGGCCCTCACGGCCCTGTATGCGCTGACGCGTGACCGCTTCGGCGCCACGCTCTCCATGCGGGCAACGTGGGTGCTGGCCCTGGCGCCCCCCACGATCGCCGCGTCGATGGCCTATACCGAGGGCATCGCCCTCGGCCTCGCTGTCCTTGCGGGATGGCTTGCGTGGAAGGGACGTTTCGGATGGGCCGGATCGGTGGCCGCCATCGCCGTGCTCACCCGCCCCACGGGGGTGCTGGCAGTGGTGCCGGTGATCATGCTGGCGTGGTACGCGGGGGATGAGGGCCGCCGCGCGCGCCTGATCAAGGCCATCGTTCCCGTAGCCGTGGTGGGCCTGGCGTTCCTCGCGGTCATGCAGGTGCGTCAGGGCGGCTGGGACCTGCCGCTCCGCGCCCAGGCGGCCTGGGGCCGTGGGCAGCTGGGCGTGGGGCTGCTCTCGCTCCTGCCGGCCGATCTCGGACAGGCACTTGGCGGCCTCTTCGGGGGCGACCTCATCGGGTCGCGGGACCTCCTCGGCAAGGAGACACTCGCCGAACTCTCCGGCCTCACGGCCGGTGACTGGTCGGCCGTTGTGCGTGATGTCCTCTTCGGGGTGCTCTACGTGTTCCTGCTTGCGCGCCTCTGGCGCAGCGAGGGCGGCCTGCGCTCCCCGTGGGTGCTCTACGCCTTCCTCGTGCTCGTGGTGCCGTTGTCCAGTGGCTCGGTTACCTCGCTCGGGCGGCTCGGCCTGCTGGCCTACCCCCTGGCGTGGCCGATGGCGGCCTGGCTCGGCGAGGGTGGCCCGCGACGTCGTCGGTGGGCCGCGGTGGCCGCGGTGCTGCTCATCGCCCTCATGGTCGCCCAGCTGGCGAACCAGTCGCCCTAGCGGCTAGCGCTCCTCCTCGAACGCCAGCGTGGGGCGGCCCACGATGAGGGGATCAAGGGGCCCGACCCGTGCGATGTCCTTGTCCGTGTACGGCAGGCGGTGCAGCACGTAGCGCAGGGCGTTCAGCCGTGCGCGTTTCTTGCAGTCGGACTTGATGCAGATCCACGGCGCATCCTCGGTGTCGGTGCGCAGGAACGTCTCCTCCTTCGCAGCCGTGTAGTCATCCCACTTGTCGAGCGACGCCAGGTCGATCGGGGACAGCTTCCACTGCTTGAGGGGATGCGCCTGACGCTCGGCGAACCGCCGCTGCTGCTCCGCACGGCTCACCGAGAACCAGAACTTGATGAGGTGCACGCCGCTGCGCACGAGCTGTCGCTCGAATTCGGGCACTTGCCTCATGAACTCGGCGTACTCGTCGTCGGTGCAGAAGCCCATGACCCGCTCCACACCGGCACGGTTGTACCAGGATCGGTCGAACAGCACGATCTCGCCCTTGGTGGGAAGGTGCTGCACGTAGCGCTGGAAGTACCACTGGCCCTGCTCGATCTCCGTGGGCTTCTCAAGCGCCACCACGCGAGCGCCACGTGGATTGAGGTGCTCCATGAAGCGCTTGATGGTCCCGCCCTTGCCTGCGGCGTCACGGCCCTCGAACACGATCACCACGCGCTGGCCCGTTTCCTTCACCCACGACTGCAGTTTCAGGAGCTCCACCTGCAGGCGGTACTTCTGCTTCTCGTACTCCTTGCGGCGCATGAGGTTGCGGTATGGGTAGATGGCCGTGCGCCAGTCATCGACGAGTTGGTCGTCCCCGTGCATGGGCGGCGTGCCGAAGACGGGGTCGTCCTGCTCGATCAGGGCGTCGTGCAGGCTCACCAGATCGTCGGTGGAGGTGCCCCGGGCTACGGCGCCCAGCCAGTCGGCTACGGCCTGCAGGTCATCCGGACCCGCGCCGGACAGCACGTCGCGAACGGCATTGGCCAGCTCGCCCTGCGCGCTGTCCATCTCCTGACCCACCTCAAAGCGCTCAATCGCCTTCGCGTCGAGCGCGGGTGCGCGGTCTCCCCGCTCAGCATGGCGTCCCATGTTCGGAACCTACCGGGCTAGGGCCGCCAGCACGACGTCCAGACATGCCGTCAGCTGACGGACGTCGTCGGGTGTCACGGCCGGGAACGTGGCGATGCGGATCTGGTTGCGCCCGAGCTTGCGGTAGGAGTCGGTGTCGACCACGCCATTTGCGCGGAGCACCGCGCTGACCTGCGTGGCATCCACGCGGTCGTCGAGGTCGATGGTCACGACGACGGGACTGCGCATGGCGGGGTCGGCGACGAAGGGCGTGGCGAGCTCATGCTGCTCGGCCCACGAGTAGAGGATCCCCGACGACTCGGTGGTGCGGGCCTCCGCCCACCCCAGCCCGCCCTCGGCCAGCAGCCACTCCACCTGCTCCACCAGCAGGAAGATGGTGGCGAGCGCCGGCGTGTTGTAGGTCTGGTTCTTGAGCGAGTTGTCGCGGGCGATCGTGAGGTCGAGCGATGCGGGGCACCAGCGGCCGGAGAGCTCGTCGATGCGGTCGAGTGCGCGCGGAGAGCACGCGGCCAGCCACAGCCCGCCGTCGCTCGCAAGCGCCTTCTGCGGGGAGAGGTAGTAGACGTCGAACTCGGCGGGGTTGACGGTCATGCCGCCGGCTGCGGACGTGGCGTCCACCACCACCAATGCGTCGTCGTCGGCACCTTCCGGTCGCGCGACCGGCATGGCAACGCCGGTGGACGTCTCGTTCTGCGTGAGCGCGTAGACATCGGCGCCGAGGCGCGCCTCGAGCAACGGATGGGTACCGGGATCGGAGTCGACGGTGGTGGCGGTGGGCACATGGGGTGCCTCGCGCATCGCCTGCGCGAACTTCGATGAGAACTCGCCAAACACGGCGTGGTGGCTGTGGTTGCGCACGAGCCGGAAGCCCGCGACATCCCAGAACGTGGTGGCCCCGCCGTTGCCCAGCAGCACCTCGTAGCCCTCGGGCAGGCCGAGCAGCTCGGAGAGTCCGGCGCGGGCACGCCCCACCACCGACTTCACCGTCGTCTGGCGGTGCGATGTGCCCATGTACGACGACCCGGTCTCGGCAAGGGCGCGCAGGGCCTCCGTCCGGACCTTCGAGGGTCCACTCCCGAATCGCCCGTCGGTGGGCAGCAGGTCGAGCGGAATACGGATATCGGCGTTCGAGTCGGTCATGGTTTGCAACATACATAGGCCCGCATGCGGGCAGGGCGCAGCGCTCCTCGCGGAGAATATGAACCGACGTTCAGGAATCAGCGCGGGGAGCAGGCATGCGGGCGGAACGAGCGATCATGGCGACGGTTGGCTCGGTGGCGTTCGCCCTGATGCCGGCCATCGCGACCGCCGCGGAGGAGGGCATCTCAT
>JBIIQA010000077.1:0-6962 GCA_044342355.1 Miltoncostaeaceae bacterium
CTCACGCTCGGGACGCAGGACGCCGGGGGCGACGTCAGCGTGGCCGGCTCGTTCCAGAGCAACGGCGACTTCTCGTTCGACGGCTCCGGCAACCTCGCCCTCGCAGGATTCAGCCTCAACACCGCGGTGCGCGTGGCCAACAAGGGCGGCGATGTCGAGGTGTCCGGGCGCGCGCAGATGGACCTGGGCGGCACCAAGGTCGAGATCAGCGGCCAGTTCACCGAGGTCAACGGCGCGCCGTCCACCACACTGCGGGGCGCCATCAACAGCCTGTCGCTCGGGGGCTTCAGCCTCGGCAAGGCCGAGATCACGCTCACGCAGACGCCAACCAAGGTGGGCGTCGAGGCAGCCGTTGACATGACGGTGGGCGATGCGGCCACCGGACAGTTGCGCGCCAACGGCACCGTCTCGTTCGTCGAGGGCGCGGCCACCGACGGCGTGCCGCTCTTCTACGCCTCGCTCAACGGCAACATGGGCTTTCCGTCCATCGGCGCCACGATGACGGGGAACGTGACGTTCTCCAACTGCACCGCCAACTGCGCGCAGCCGGCGCCGGTCCGGTTCTCCCTGCACGGTGCGATCGGCGCCGGCGGGTTCCAGTTCGTGACCGATGTGAACATGTCGTCGGACGGCACCTTCGCGGCCGCCGCGGTGTTCAACAGCAGCGCCTGCACCGGCACCGTCAACCTCCTGGTGGTCCAGGCGCAGGGATGCTTCGCCTTCAACGTGAACCTGTGGGTCGGCAGCAGCGCGCCGTATGGCTCGCTGTCTGCCACGGCGAGTGCGAACGTCAACATCCAGACATGGGATGCATCGCCCTGGTACGCCCCCTGGGAGTGGACGTGGGGCTCATGGCGCTCCTATGGGGTGAGCCTGGGCGCGAGCATCCAGCTGTCGCCCTTCAGGATCTGCATGGCCGTCATGGGCAAGGACCTGTGCGTGTAACCCGCCCCCGCCCATGAAGCGCCGGAACGACAAGGGCCGCCCGAATGGGCGGCCCTTGCGCGTAGTGACTGGCCGACCCCAGGTCGGGGCGGCGCCCCGAGGGGCGTGGGTCAGCCCTTCGAGCTCTTCTTGGAGGCCTTGATCGGGTTGAGTGCCTTCTGGACCTGCTCGGGGAGCTCTGTCGAGTGGTACACGGGTCGCCCGCACTCTGGGCCGCTGCGCGTGGGGCGCGCGTGGCACGTGCTCGGCGGCTCGCTCCACACCGACAGGGTGCGATGGCCGCGCTCACACAGGTAGAGCGTGGCCAGGCCCTTGCGGGCGCGCGGACCGGAGACGACGGGCTCTTCTGCCTCGTACTCCTCGGCGGGCGTGCCCTCCTCGACGACGTCCACTTCGACGACCTCGGCAACGGCCTCCTGCTCGGGGGCGGAGTCGGCCACGGGGGCCTCCTGGTCGGCCTCCACGGCCTCCGGGGTCTCGGTCTCGGTGCTCTCGCTCACGGAAAAATCTCTCCTCGGATGGAACGACCGCGCACTATAGCCCCCGGCGCGCGCATTGGGGACCATTACGCTCCCACACCGTGACACCCGACGATCCACGCTGCATCTGGGAGGACATCCCTGCGGGCGGCCTCACCCTCAGGGTGCGCAGGCCCCCATCCGCAGAGGACCTCATCGACGAGGTCGAATTCGCCGACGACGAGCGCCTGCCCTACTGGGCCGAGGTATGGCCGAGCGGTCGCGTGCTGTGCGGAGTCCTGGCCACGAGGGATCTGCACGGACGCACGGTCATCGAACTCGGGGCCGGAATCGGGACGGGGGCGATGGTGGCCGCCATGCGCGGCGCGACCGCGCTCTCCACCGACTGGTACCCGGCCGCGGTCGAGTTCAGCCGCTGGAACGCCCGTCACCTGGGGCTCGACATGGACGCCGCAGTGGTGGACTGGCGCGACCCGCCGGCCGAGGTGCTCGACCGCGCGCCATGGGACCTCGTGGTGGGCGCCGACATCCTCTACGAGGCGCGGAACGGCACCGCGCTCGGCGAGCTCATACCCCGCCTCGTCGGCCAGCGGAGCGAGGTGATGATCGCCGATCCGCGGCGCCCGGACGCCCGTCCATTCGTGGAGGCGATGCGGTCGGCGGGCTGGGAGTACTCCCGGGACGACGTGCCCGTACCGGGCCGCATCGACGAGACGGGTCCGATCGTGCACGTCCACCGATTCACGCCACCACGCGGGAACGACATCGCACCCGTGGTCGTCTAGACTCCCCGACCGCGTTCCTCGGTAGCTCAATGGTAGAGCATCCGGCTGTTAACCGGAGGGTTGTAGGTTCGAGTCCTACCCGAGGAGTTCCCCCGCGAAGTACCTGCTCATAGCGCACTTCGCACCGACGGCTGCAATGCTCAGACCGGGGTGGTGGTGGCCTCTCCGACCGGCACGAAGTCAAGCTCGGTGACGATGTCGATGGCCGCGGCCACGGAACGCGCATTCGGGCAGTGGTGCGCGTGTATCTCGTTGCACCTCTCCGCCGCCTCGCGGTGATCCGACGACGCCCTCAACGTGTAGCGCACGATGATGCGACGAAGGTGCAGAACGTTGTCGTCATCCACACCGACCTCGCCGATGGCGTCAGCCACCAGGTCATCGCCGGTCGCCGTGATGCCGCGGGCCTTGAGCGTTCCGCCGAAAGTGCCGATCAGGCACCCCGCGACCGAGGCCACCAGATAGTCGAGGGTGCCCGGGTACTCAGGCACGCTGCCGGGCGCGAAACCGTAGTGCTCGCCCTGCCAGCCCGGAACCCCGAATGTCACGTCGGTTCCGGTCATCTCGAGGTGCGCCTTGCGAATGGGCGCCTGCTCGCGGGTGAGGCGCACGCGCACCTCGTGGAGCTGGTCATCGGCCATGGGACATATCTCCGATCCGGGGAACCCCGTGTTGCGTGGACGCGGTGTGAGACCAATCATACGCGGGCGGGAATGGGGAAAACCCCACATGTGGGGAAGGTGCCCGGGGCTAAGGTTCGCGTGGCGCCCATGGCGGCGCCCTCACACCTTCCTGGAGGGAATAGATGGACTGGAGTCTCTGGGACGTCATCTGGACGACGTTCGTCATCTTCGTATGGGCCATGTTCCTCGTGGTCCTCATCAACGTGGTCATCGACCTCTTCCGCAGTTCTGACCTGTCCGGCTGGGGCAAGGCCGGCTGGCTCGTGGTCATCGTCGTCCTGCCGCTCCTCGGCATCCTGATCTACCTCATCGCACGCGGTGGGGGCATGCAGGAGCGTGCCGTCAAGCAGCACGAGCAGGACGTGGAGCAGCTGAAGCGCATGGTCGGCACCGGCGGGGGCACCCCGGCGGACCAGATCGCCCAGGCGAAGTCACTGCTCGACTCGGGCGCGATTGATCAGGCCGAGTTCGAGAAGCTGAAGGCCAAGGCCCTCAGCTAAACCCCGGAAGCCTCCCCGTAGCGCTCGTCGAGGTGACGGTGCTCGGGGAGGCCGACGGCATCGGTCAGATCCCCGAAAGTCATGAGGCTGTCGGAGTCCGGACCCGTTCCGGTCGCGGCCAGCGCCTGGTACGACGAACGCAGCGCATGCCCCGCGGCGAGGATTCCGCTGATGCCCCACAGCACCATGCGGAAGCCCATGTCACCAAGGGCCGCCATGGGAATGAGGGGCGTCCTCCCCCCCTCCACCATGTTTGCGACCGGCCGGGCGTCGGCCAGCTCACGGGCGATGCGGGCGAGTTCGCCCTCGTCAAGCGGGGCCTCCACGAATATGGCATCCGCGCCGAGTTCGGCCGCGGCACGGCCGCGCGCGATCGCCTCGTCCAGACCCTCGGGTCCACGCGCATCGGTGCGGGCAATGAGGAAGAGGTCAATCCCCTCGTCCCGAAGATCGACGACAGCACGCACCTTGGCGAGCCACTCGCCCCGGGGCACGACACGCTTGCCGGCCATGTGGCCGCAACGCTTCGGCCACTCCTGGTCCTCGAGCAGCATGCCGGCAGCGCCTGCCCGATGCAGGAGCCGTGCGGTGCGCGCCGCGGAGAGCGCATTGCCGTAGCCGGTATCGGCATCCACGATCACGGGAACGCCGGGAATGGCGGCCACGATGTCGCGCGCGGCATCGGTGATCTCGGTCTGCGTGAGGTAACCGAAGTCCGGAAGGCCGAGCCGGGAGGCCGCCACGGAGTACCCGGAGACGACGGGCACGGAAAAGCCGGCGGCCACCGCGAGTCGCGCCGACAGTCCGTCGTAGATACCCGGGAGGACGAGGGGGTCGTCCCCATCGGCAAGCGCACGGATGCGACTCGCCGGAGAGGCACCCGCGCTCATGGCGAGGCGGCGGCGTCCTTGCCCACCACCACCACCACGTCGGCATCACCGATGGCGTCGGCGGCCACGCCATCAAGCGGCGGGGCGCTGCCGATGCCCAGGTCCTTGGCAACATTCTGCGCGATGGCCTGCTTGCCCTCGCGCCACATCACCACCGACGCCTGCAGGTCCTCATCGTTCGCATCCCCCACCTCACCCAGCCGGTACCCGGCCGTCTCGACCTTCGGCGCAACCGTGGTGGAGGCGGCACCGGCGACGCCGCTGGCGTTGAGGACCGCCACGGTGTAGGCCGCGCGGTCCTGGATGGCGGGCGGGTCCTCGGGTACCACCGCGTCGGGATCGGTTCCGAGGGGGCCATTCGCGGGGCGCACGGGCACTGCCACCACCGTGGCATCACCTGAATCGCGAATGCCGAACCACCAGCCCGCGGCCCCCCCGGCGAGAAGCAGTACGACAACCGCGATGATGACCCCGATCACGGCGCGGTTACCGGACGCCCCGGGCACCGGCACGCCCCCCTGCGACACCCCATCGCGCGCGGCGAGCGCCTGCACGCGATCCGAGGCCACCGGGGACGACAGTCCCAGGCCGTCCTTCTCCCGCACCTCCAGACGTCGCACCACGGCCTGCCGCCGCCACGCGATGATGGCGAGACCCACGGCACCGAAGAGCGATATGAACATCACCATGCTCGCCGTGATGAGCATCCAGTCAGACATCAGGTGCCCTCTTCCGGCACGGGCGGGGCGTCGCCCCCGGTCACCGCCGGGGCCGTGGAGGTGGTGGATGCCCCCGCACCGGCCGGCGCATCGGGGGTTGGCGCGAACATCGTGGTGAGGGTGACCGCCTTGAGGCCCTTGGCCTTCAGGCCCGTGATCATTGACGGCAGCGCATCCGCAGTGGTGGGGATCGCGTGCAGCACCACGATTGAACCCCTGGTGGATGCACTCACGACCCGACTGGTGAGCGTGGCGACATCCGGCTTCTTGTAATCGCTCGGGTCGACGTCCCACATCACGATCCAGCGGTAGCCCAGCTTTCCGGCCGCGGCCTCGATGCCTTCGCTGAGCGCGCCATACGGTGGCCGGTAGAACGGAATGCTCGAGACCCCCACCAGGCGATCGGTGGTGGCATTGGCCGTCAGGTCGGCAGTGGCTTCTGCCTCGCTCGAGCTGGTGCTGGTGCGATGCCCCCACCCATGGCTGCACATGGTGATGATGCCGTCGGCCACCGCAGCCTCAAACTTTCTGGCCAGCGCCGTGGACCAGCCCTTCATGTTCACCCCATTGAGACAGAACGTGCCGCCGGACTTCGCCTTCCGGAGGATGTCGATGATGCGCTCGACGGCCCCCTGATCCAGGCCGTCGTCGAAGACCAGCGCCACGTAGGGCTTGGTGGCGGGCCCGGAACGCACGATGGACGCGGTTCCCGTGCCGGGCGTCGGCGGCAGCAGCAACGCGGTGGATCGCTGCATGGCGCCCGACGCGTCGCGCACCTGCACGTACCCGGGAATGGAGCCCGCGGTGGTGAGCCTGCGCACCGGGGCGGGGATGGGCAGCGACGTGGCCGCGGGCCTCCAGGGACCGGAAACGGGGGCCGCGCCCTTGGGCGTGGCGACCACCCGCATCTCAAGGCCCTCGCCGCCCGTGGCCGTCACCGCCAGGGCCGGGGCCGCGGGCGACGGGATCTGGGGCTTCGGCGCCCGGGCGACCACCAGCAGCGGAGGAGCCTCGGTGCGCGCCTCGGCCTCGACCGACCCGCTGTCACCACGCCCCGCCCAGACCACGAACCCCGAGATCACGACGACGCCGGCGACGAGAATGAGCAGGGCGTTGCGACGACGACGGCGCAGGTCCCTGCGCCGGTCGTCCGCCGAGGGCCGCCGTGAATGCGGCTCGCGTGGGTCGTCATCCGGTGGCACGGCACGGGATGGTAGCGACGCGCCCCGGCGGCGCGAATGGCCGGGTACGATCCGCGCCATGCACGAATGGACTGGCCTTTCCCGCGGGCGCGCGCTCGCAATCGTCACCGCACGCGACCCCCGTGAGTTCGGGGTCGGCATCTTCCAGCGCGACCCGATGCCGCCGCCCCATCACGGGCCCGGCACCTTCACATGGTTTGCCGACGACTCAGAGGCAGCCGACTTCATGTCGCAGGTCGTGCCCGTCCTCCTGCTCGATCCCGCAAGCTGGCCCGACTTCGACGACCTGGTGGCCGACACCACCCGCATCGCGCGCGCGGTGCCCGACGACGGCGCCCCCCGCATGGCTGCCGTTCGCGCACTCGCCGAGCCCTGGGGCGGGCGGGGCAACTTCGTGTGGTGGGGGGATTTCGACGAGATCACCACGGCATCGTCCGACTTCGGCTGTCTCATGCGCGCGGACTACCTCCAGTCCATCGACGACGACGCCGAGGATCGCCCGCTCGGGGAGGATGAGGCCGATGGCCTCATCCGCTTCCTGCGCGCCTACCCCTACTAGGGAGCGCGCAGGGCCTCGGCCACCGAGGCGCCGAACTCACGGACGCGTGCATCTCCCGTGGCGGCATCCGGTGCGTCTCCGATGCGCCTGATGATCTCGCTGGCGATGACCACGCCGTCGGCGACCTCGCCGATCTGGGCTGCCTGCTCGGGTGTGCGCACACCAAAACCCACGACGACGGGCACCGGGATGTGACGTCG
>JBIIQA010000078.1:0-6950 GCA_044342355.1 Miltoncostaeaceae bacterium
ATGGCGCAACGTCCGACCAGAGCACCCCGGTCGATGTGGTCGCCACAGGCCAGAGCCAGGGTGGCACCCCCCTTTCCGGCGTCACCCAGATCACCGCAGGCGGCGTCCATACCTGCGCGCTCACCACCTCCGGGGGCGTCAAGTGCTGGGGCGATGGCTTCTTTGGTCAGCTCGGCAATGGCGCAACGCCCACCACCCAGAGCACCCCGGTGGATGTCACCAGGTCCGGGGAGCAGCCGGGGTTCCCGGCGGCCCTGTCGGTGACAGTCACCGACGACACCGGGTCATGGACCCTCGGCAGGGTGGTGCTCGGCACCAAGTAGGCGCCGGGGCGCCCGCGCTGGATGGCTCAGCCGGGCAGGGTCTTCAGAAAGCCTGCGATCTCGCGGCTGAGCGATCCACCTCGCCAGGCCAGCGGGCTCTGGCTGGCGTCCTCCACCATGAACGTCGCCCCGGGGATGAGTTCGGCCCAGCGCTCTGCGATGAGGAGGGGATGCTCGGGGTCCAGCCGGTCGCGGCTGCCGATGACCAGCGTTGGGCAGGTGATTCCGGCGAGCGCCTGCTCGCCGTCGAACGCGGCGTCGGCCGTGGTGAACCTTAGGCAGCCGGCCACGGCGTCGGGGTGGGCGTGGCGCGCAAGTCGCTGACGCATGACTGTGCGGATGAGTGCCAGACTCTTGGGGTCAACACCGGGGTCGCCGTAGGCATCCACGAACCCCTCGGGGCCGCCCCGCTGCAGGCCATCGGCCAGGCGGTTCCACTTGTCGGGCTCACGCGATGGGTGCCCGAGGTGCGCAGGCGTGATGGCCAAGAAGGCGCGCACGCGGTCGGGGTGGGCCAGCGCCAGTGCCGCGCCCACGGCGGCGCCCATTGACATGCCCACCACCACGGCACGGTCAATGCCGCGGTCATCCATCACCTGCACGGCATCCTGCACCATCGCCGCGTAGCCGTAGGCAGTGGATGCTGGGGCGGGGTCGGACTCCCCGTGGCCACGGGCGTCGTACGCGACGAGGCGATAGCCATCGCGGATGAGTGCGGTTGACCCGTGCAGCACGTAGCGCCGCGTTGCCGAAAGCCCGTGCAGCAGGAGGATCGGCGGGCCCTCGCCATCATCCTCGCCGTGAAGGGTGATGCCGTTGCTTGCGACGCTGAACTCGCTCACGCCGCCTCGCCCAGTACCTCGAACAGGCTCTCGGCGTGGCGCTCGACGAATGCCGGGCCAACGCCCTTTACCTCAAGCAGCGCGGGCTCTGACATGGGGCGGCGCACGGCGATGGAGCGCAGCGCGGCGTCGGCGCACACGGTGTAGGCCGGCTTGCCGTCGGCCCGGTCGCGGCGCCAGGTGCGGAGCGCCTCGAACAATTCGGCGTCGTCGGGCGAGAGGTCGGGCTCGTCCGCCTGTGCGACCCCCGGCCCCCCGGGTGCCCCACTGCGCCGCCGCCCTGCTCCGCCGGCCGGCGGAACGGCGTCCGCCGGCAAGGGATCGCATACGTCGCAGCAGCGGCCCTCGGGGCCCGGCGCCGCGGCGTCACCGAAGTGGTCGAGGATCGCCTGGCGGCGGCACTCCCGCGACTCGATGTACGCATTGATCGCGCGGTAGGCGGTCCACGCGCGCTCGCGGGCGATGCGGGAGTCCTCACCGTCGCCGTCGTGCTGGTTCGCGAAGCGGATGAGGCGCCCGAGATCGGCGCGCATAGCCAGCAGCACCGCCCGCCCCGGCAGGCCATCGCGCCCCGCCCGCCCGGCCTCCTGGTAATAGCCCTCGAGCGACGTGGGGATCGACCAGTGCCATACCCCGCGCACGTCGGATCGGTCGATGCCCATACCGAAGGCGTTGGTGGCGGCGATCACGTCGGCGTCGCCACTCATGAAGGCATCCTGCGCGCGCTGGCGCTCGTCGCCCTCCATTCCCGCGTGGTACCCGACGGCCCTGAGCCCGCGCGCCCGGAGTCCCTCCGCGACCTCCTCGGTGGCCTTGCGGGTTCCGCAGTAGACGATGGCGGGGGTGCCACCCTGCGCCTCGAGCCCGCCCAGCAACGCGCCCCACTTGCGGGCGACGGCACCCTTGCCCTCGAGGGGCATGACATCGAGGCTCAGGTTGGGGCGGTCGAATCCCGTGCGCACGGTCACGGGATCGTGGAGCCCGAGGCGGGCGACGATCTCGGCCGATACGCGTGGGGTGGCCGTCGCGGTGAGGGCCATGATGCAGCGCGGCCGCAGGTGCTCGCGCTGCTCGGCGAGCCGGAGGTAGTCGGGGCGAAAGTCATGGCCCCACTCGCTCACGCAGTGGGCCTCGTCAATGGCCAGCAGGTCGATGGGGTTCTCGCGGAGCGCGGCGGTGAAGGCCTCGTGCACGAATCGCTCGGGCGCGCACAGCACCAGTCGCACCTCGCCGCGCCGGATGCGGTCGATGGCATCACGGGTCGCCGCGGGTGACTGGGTGCTCGTGACCATGGCCACGGGCAGGCCGGCGGCCTCAAGCTTGGTGTGCTGGTCGCTGATGAGTGCGATGAGGGGGCTCACCACCACCGTGAGTCCGCCGCCGCAGAACGCAGGTGCCTGGAAACAAAGGCTCTTCCCTGAGCCGGTGGGCATCACCACCAGCGAGTCGGATCCCGCGAGGGCAGCGAGGGTGGGCCGGTCCTGGCCCGGGCGCAGCGCGCTGACACCCATCTGCGCCAGTACATCGCGCAGCGGCCGCGGATCGCCGCCACGGGGCGGGATGGGGGCGTCGAGAGCGTCCCGGCGCGCGCGCAGGGGCGCGGCGATGCGTCCGAGCGCCGTGCGCGCCTCGCCATCGAGATCGCGCCAGTCGTCGCGCAGCGCGGCGAGAAGGCGATCCGCCGTGGCGGCATCCTCCGCACCGATCGACCCTGTTGATTCAGCCCGCGCGACCACGTGGGCCAGGTCGGCCACGGTGTCCACGGGAAGGTCCGGCATCGCGCTCACGGGCGGCCGAGGGTAGCGCCCCCGCCGGACCCCTAGGATTGGGCCCGGATGACCAGCCTTACCTTCCGCCCGGCCACGGCCGTCGCGGGCACCGTCGTGGTGCCCCCGGACAAGTCACTCACGCACCGGGCCTTTCTGCTCGGGGCGATTTCCGATCGCCCCGTGGTCATCGACAGCCCCCTCGACTCCGAAGACACGGCCGCCACCCTCAACGCGGTGCGCGCCATGGGAGCCGGGGTGGAGGGCGATATCGCGGGTGGCCGCGTGGTGGTGACGGGCCGCGGCGTGCGCGGGCTCACCCCGCCGCCGGTCATCGACTGCATGAACGCCGGCACCCTCATGCGCCTTGTCGCGGGCATCCTCGTCGGGCAGGTGGGCGACGTCACCGTGCTCGACGGCGATGCCTCGCTGCGCGGACGGCCCATGAAGCGCATCGCAGACCCGCTCGTGGCCATGGGTGCGTCGGTCACCCCGGCCGAGGGCGGTACCCCGCCGCTGGCAGTGCGTCCCGGACTTCCGCTCCGCGGCATGGTCCATGACCTGCCGGTGGCAAGCGCACAGGTGAAAAGCTGCCTGCTGCTCGCGGGCCTGAGCGCGACGGGCGACACATGGGTACGCGAGCCGTCCCCGTCACGCGATCACACGGAGCGCATGCTGCGCGCGGCCGGGGTCGCACTGATGGAACGCGAGGGCATGATCGGCGTGCGCGGGCCGGTCAGCGGGCTCGCCCTCCCCGACATCCGCGTGCCGGGCGACTTCTCATCGGCCGCGTTCATGATCGTCGCAGGCGTGCTGCGCGGCGATCCGGCCGTGCGGGTGACGGGGGTCAACCTCAACCCGGGACGCACGGGGCTCCTCGGCGTGCTCGCCCGCATGGGCGCCCAGGTGACGGTGGAGGCGGGTCCTGACGTGGCCGGTGAACCGGCGGGCGACATCATCGTGCGGCGCGCGGGACTGCTGCACGCGACGGAGGTCACGCCCGACGAGGTGCCCTCAATGGTTGATGAACTCCCGCTCGTGGGCCTGCTCGGCGCTCTTGCGGCCGGCACCACGGTCATCCGCGGCGCGGCGGAGATGCGGGTGAAGGAGAGCGATCGCATCGCCACGGTGGTCGAGTTGCTGCGCGCCGTGGGCGCCGACGCCGAGGAGCGGGGTGACGGCTTCGTCGTGCGTGGCCAGATGTCGTTCCCGGGCGGTGAGGTGCGAAGCCACGGTGAT
This sequence comes from Miltoncostaeaceae bacterium, assembly GCA_044342355.1. GTDB lineage: Bacteria > Actinomycetota > Thermoleophilia > Miltoncostaeales > Miltoncostaeaceae > SYFI01. Next base: position 4,171 of record JBIIQA010000078.1, read on the forward strand.
CATCGTCTCGCCATGCTGGGCGCTCTTGCGGGTCTGGTGAGCGAGGGAGGGGTGACCGTGCATGGAATGGAGGCCGCCGCGGTCTCGTACCCCGGTTTCGTGGACGACCTGATGGCCCTCGGGGCGGTGACGGCGTGATCGTGGCGATTGACGGCCCGGCGGGAGCCGGAAAGAGCACCGTCGCCCGTGCGGTCGCCGATGCGCTCGACGTGGGATACCTCGATACGGGTGCCATGTACCGCGCCCTCACGCTCGTTGCGCTGCGCACCGGCGTGGCGATGGATGATGGCGCGGCGCTCGCCGAACTCGCGCGGGCACACCCCGTGACCCTCGAGAACGGGCGGGCCGGCGTACGCGTCATGATCCGGGGCGATGACGTCACGATGGCCATACGCGAGGACGACGTGACGGGCGCGGTGTCCGAGGTGGCCGCCCATCCCGCGGTGCGGCATGAGATGGTGGCCCGCCAGCGCCGGATCATGGACGGGGGCGACTGGGTGTGCGACGGTCGCGACATCGGCAGCGTCGTGTTCCCCGGGGCCGAGGTGAAGGTGTTCCTCACGGCCTCGGTCGATGAGCGCGCCCGCCGCCGCCATGCCGAGCTCTGCGGCCGGGGCGAAGATGTCGACCTGCGTGTCATCCGCGATGACGTGGAGCGCCGTGACCTTGCTGATTCCTCGCGGGCTGCGAGCCCCCTCGTGGTGGCCGACGGCGCGACCGTCCTCGATACGACCGGCATGGGTATCCGCGACGTGGTGGACCGCATCGTGGCAATGGCACGGGGGGTCACCGCATGAGCGCCCGTGACCCCGGCCCCGCGGACCATGTGCGGCACCGGATGTGGCTGTGGTGGCCCTCGGCGGAGCTCATGACCTTCACCTACCGGATCTTTTTCCGCATCAGGGTCACCGGCAAGGAGTACCTGCCGCGCCACGGTGCCGTTCTGATCGTGTGCAACCACCTCTCCAATCTCGACCCGCCGATGGTGGGTTGGGCGAGCCGGCCGCGCAAGTCGTTCTACATGGCGAAGAAGGAGCTGTTCGCGAAGCGGATCGGCGCGTGGCTCATCTCGTCGCTCGGGGCGTTCCCGGTTGACCGGGGGGGCATGGACCGAAGCGCCATCCGCGTCTCACGCGACCTGCTCGCGCGCGGTGAGTCGGTCGTGATGTTCCCCGAGGGGACCCGGTCGCGTGACGGCAGGCTGCGCGCGGCATTTCCCGGCGCGGGCTCCATGGGGCTCGATCCCGGCGTCACGATCGTGCCCGCCGCCATCTGGGGCAGCCAGTTCCGCCGTGGTCCGGTGCACATCACCTTCGGTCCCCCGGTGCCCGTTGAGGGGCTGGCCGCGGGAACCAAGGGCGCGCGCGCAGCCGAACTCACCACACGCATGATGCAGGCCATCGCCGACCTCGTACCCGCCGCGGGTGGCCCCCCGCAGGTGGTCAACACCGGCACCCCATCCCTGGAGATCGACTGATGGCATCCGATGACGGACACGCACAACCCGCACGGCCCAAGCCCTCGCGCCCGGGTCTTCCCGATCGCCCACGTGGCCGCGAGCGCCACGCGGCCCGCGGCAGCACCGTGGCGCACGGGCAGCCCGTTGTCGCGGTGGTGGGGTTCCCGAACGTCGGCAAGTCCACGCTCTTCAACCGTCTCACCGGGCGGCGCGAGGCGGTTGTCGACTCCAAGCCGGGCGCCACGCGCGACCGCCGGCAGGGCGGCGCCGAGTGGAACGGGCGCCAGTTCCAGATCCTCGACACCGGGGGCATCGATGAGGCCGATGAGTCGGCCATGGCGCAGGACATCGCGGGCCAGGCGATCCGTGCCATCGACGAGGCGGACCTCATCCTGTTCGTCATCGATGCATCGGCCGGTGCGACGGCGGGGGATATGGAGGTGGCCGAGCGCCTGAGGCGTTCGAAGCGCCCGGTGATCGTCGTTGCCAATAAGTGCGACAACGCCGACTCCGAGATGCGGGCGCAGGACCTCTGGGGCCTGGGGCTCGGCGAGGTGGTCACGGTGTCGGCCCTGCACGGCCGCAGCATCGGTGACTTCCTCGACCTCCTCGTCGAGAGCCTCCCTGAGATCGAGGACATCGAGGACATCGACGAGAATGACTCGCTCGAGCGCCTGCCGGCCTTCTGCATCATGGGCCGCCCGAACGTCGGCAAGAGTTCCATCCTCAATGCGCTCCTCGGCGAGGAGCGCATGATCGTGCAGGACCTGCCCGGCACCACCCGCGATCCGGTGGACACCATCATCGAGTGGGACGGCCAGGAGATCGTGCTCATCGACACGGCGGGCCTGCGCCGCCGCGGGCGCATGCGCGAGCGCGTGGAGCAGTACAGCCAGCTGCGCGCCCTCGACGCCGCGGCACGTTCCGACGTGGCGATCGTGGTGGCTGACGCCACCGAGGGCATCACCGAGGCCGACCTCGCCGCCTGCGATCAGGCCGCGCAAAACCACTGCGCGACGCTGCTCGTGCTCAACAAGTGGGACCTTGCCCAGCCTGACCTCGCCGATCTCCGCGGCAGGGTGCGACGCAAGAGCCGCCAGCACCCGCCCATCATCGCCGTGTCGGCGGCCACGGGCGAGGGGCTTGATCGCATCATCCCCGCCGCGCTGCGCCTGTTCGGGAAGAGCCGCACCCGTCTCTCCACGAACGACCTCAATACGGCCCTGCGCGATCTGGCCGAGGAGCGGCCTGGCCCACGCAAGGGGAAGCGACGCCTCTCGATGCGGTTCCTCGTGCAGACCGGGGTCGGGCCGCCGGTGTT
>JBIIQA010000079.1:0-6856 GCA_044342355.1 Miltoncostaeaceae bacterium
GTCCTGCGTCCATGGCTGATTCACCCGCTTGGGAGATCACGCTTCTCCGTCGCTCCCCTGGCGCGCGGAGGCCCCGCGTCGCCGGACGCGTGCGCTTCGAGGCGCCCGATCTCGCGTGCGCCCGGACGGCCGCGAAGAAGCATCTTGAGGAGCGGCGGTCGGGCGAGGACAGCTGGTCGCTCGGCGTGCTGAAGCCGCTCACGCCGAAGGCGCCGGGAACCCATCGGTACCGCGTCGTCTACGCCGTCTGGGAACCGCTGGACGATTTCTTCGAGCGCCGCGACGTGCACGAGTTTGAGGTGTGGGCCGCAGACGCCGCGGATGCGCGGCGTCTCTCCCATGTGGAGATTCAGGACGTTCCCGGCTATCAGCCTGCGTGGCGCGTGCGTCACGTCGTACGCATTCCCGGCAAGGCCTGAGTCCCATGGGGACCCCCCGGTATCCGCTGGTGATCGGGGATGAGCGGGTGGACACGCCGGAGTGGCTTCCCATTGATGACCGCTTCACCGGCGAGGTCATCGGTGAGGTCGCCGCGGGTCGGCCCGAGGACGTCGACGCAGCGGTCACGGCGGCCCGTGCGGCGCTGTCCGGATGGGATGACCTGGGGCCGCTCGGCCGCGCCGCGGTGATGCGGTCGTTCGCCGCGGTGCTCGACGCCCACCAGCCCGAGATGGCCGCGGTCATGCACCGCGAGGAGGGAAAGCCCCTCGGCGAGGCGCAGGCTGAGGTGGCGCGCGCGTGCGAGGTGATGCACCACTTCGCGGGCGAGGCCGAGCGGCTCTTCACCATGCAGCTTCCCGGGGCGAACCTGAGCACGGGCTCGATCATCCGTCCTGCGCCCATCGGGGTGGTGGCCGCCATCACGCCCTGGAACTTCCCCGTCGCACTGGTGCTGTGGAAGCTCGGGCCCGCCATGGCCGCGGGCTGCACCATGATCGTGAAGCCCGCCATCGAGGCTCCGCTCGCCGCGCGCATGGTGTGCGCCCTGGCCGCCGAGGCGGGCGTGCCCGATGGAGTGCTCTCGTGCATCACGGGTGATGGGCCCATCCTCGGCGAGGCGCTGTGCACGCACCCGGGTGTGGACAAGGTCGCCTTCACCGGGTCGCGCCGGGTGGCGGAGCAGATTGCCGCGTGGGCGTCGCCGCGGCTCAAGGCACTGTCACTCGAGCTGGGCGGGCATGGAGCCCTGCTGGTGCTCGACGATGCCGATCTCGACACGGCCGTCGAGGTCGCGCTGGTGCAGGGCTATGCCAACTGCGGCCAGGCCTGTTACTCGGTCAACCGCATCCTCGTGCCGCGGGCGCTCGAGGCCGAGTTCCTGGACAGGCTCCGCCCCGGAGTCGCCGCGCTCGAGCTCGGGCCCATGGCTACCGACCGCGGCCGTGAGCGCCACCAGATGCTGCTCGACGATGCCCGCGCAAAGGGCGCCACCGTGGAGGGGGGCGAGCTTCTCGAGGGGAACTACGTGGCCGCCGCGCTCGTCACGGGTGCGGGTCCCGGGGTGTTGTTGGTGGACGAGGAGCCCTTCACCCCCGTGGTGGCCGTGCTGCCCTACGACGACCTCGACGAGGCTATCGCCGAGGTGAACCGCCCCGATTACGGGCTCGTGTCGTATGTGTGCGGGGGCGACTCGCGACGCACCCTCGAGACGGCCGAGCGCATCGACTGCGGAACGGTGGTCGTGAACGGCTGGCGTGTGGTGGTGCCCTATGCGCCGTATGCCGGATGGAAGGGATCAGGCTTGGGCGCGGAGCTGGGGCAGCCCGGCCTTGAGGCCTTCATCCGCTGGCAGCACCTCCGCGTTCTGGCCTAGCCACCCCTGCGGTCAGCAGCCACGTGCACCCGGCGTGCGTAGACCAGCTGTTCCACCTTCGGCCGGGCTCCTGCCAGCCCGGAATCGCGCACGCCGCCCACAACCAGGTGCGCGTCCCGATAGAGCGGGCCCTCGTTCACGGTGATGCGTGCCCCGATCAGGGCATCGGCCACCTGGCGTGCGCGCGCGGGCGGACCGAACACCGCGGCGCCCAGGCCGAAGGGCGAGTCGTTCGCGAGCCGCACGGTGTGCCGGGCGTCGTCAGCGACGGCGAGCCCGCGCAGCGGTGCGAACGACTCGTCGCGCCACAGCCGCACGCCCAGGGCGGATCCGGGGAGCAGCACGACGGTAGGGGACAGACCCCCCCCGGGGACAGACCCCCCTGGGGGACAGACCCCCAGGGGGGTCTGTCCCCTACCGCCCACGAGCACTCGTCCGCCTGCGGCCACTGCCTCGTCCAGGTCGGCGAGCGCCCTGGCGAGCGCTGGGCCCGCGATGGGGGCCACGTCGGTGGCGTCGTCATCGGCCGGGCCCACGGCCAGGTTCGTGACCGCGTCGATGAGCCTCGGGACGAACTCATCGCGTGCGGCGCGCTCCACGATGATCCGCTTGGCCGCCATGCACAGCTGGCCGGCGTTGGCGAAGCCGCCGAGCGCAGCAGCCTCGGCGGCGCGGTCCATGTCGGCGCCATCGAGCACGATGAGGGCGTCATTACCGGATGCCTCGGGGATGTACGGACGCATGACGGCTCCATCGGAATACGCCGCGGCGAGGCGGGCCATGTGCCGCCGGCACGTCGCGGTGGATGCGTGGGCCACGATCGCGCCCACTCCGGGCGCGGCCATCATCGCCTCCGCCTGCTCCGGCGGCAGGTCCACCAGTTGGACGGCGTCGATGGGCCACCGGTACGTCAGCGCCTCGAGCACCCGCGCGGTGGTGGCGCCCACCCGTCGGGAAGGCCGCGCGAGCACGGCGTTGCCGCCCACGAAGGCCGACGCGGCGACCAGCGTGGGCACCCAGATGGGAGAGTTCGCGGAGTGCCAGCCGAACACCACCCCGTAGGGCGCCCATTCGAGGGTGGTCGTCCCGTCTCGCGATGGCACCTGTTGCGGTCGAATCGCCTCCGCGAAGTCGGGCAGGGCGTCGAGCAGGTCGAGGGCACTGGCGATCTCGCGGCGTGCGAACCGGCGTGCCTGCCCGGCGTCCGCCACCGCGAGGTCCTCGATGGCCTGTGCCTCGGCCTCGAGGGCAGCTCGCCCCGCCGCCACCATGGCGAGCCGCGAATCCATGTCGAGGCGCGCCACCTCGCGCTGTGCGGAGGTGGCGTGGCTGATGAGGTGCTCTGCCCGGGAGGTCACGGTGGGCGAGTCTAGGGGGCAGCTGCCCGCGCGCATCCTCGTGCGCGCCACGATGGAGGACATCGCCCGTGAGTTCGCCGTGCTCGCGCAGCTGGAACCGGTCGAGTGGGTACCGGGTGGCCTTGTGGTGGCGCCGCTCGCGGGAGGGCGTGATCCCGACGATCAGCGATCCCGGCTCGCACTCGTGGATCTGCCGTGGGAGCCTGAGCCCGGTCCGCTCAGCACCCTGCCGTTTCCGGCGGCCATGGGTGGGGGCGTGTACCGCCGGTCGCCGGGGCATGCGCCCGCGCCTCCGTCGGTGCCCGAAGTGGTGCTTGTGGCCGGGGAGGGCTTCGGCCTTGCGGAGCACCCCACCACGGGTATGTGCCTGGACATGCTCGCCCTGCTCCCCGATGGCCCTGCCCTGGATGCCGGGTGTGGAAGCGGCGTGCTGGCGCTGGCCTGGGCATGCCGTGGGCGCGGACTCGTGGCGGCCGTGGATCTCGACCCCCGGGCGGTTTCGCAGGCGCGGGAGTCGGTCCGTGCGAGTGGCCTCGACGCCCTCGTGTCGGCGCGCCATGTGGGCCTGCATGCGCTCGACCCGGATGAGGTGGCGGGCCGCGTGGTGCTGGCGAACGCGCCGAGGGTCGCGCAGGACGCCCTGCTCGCGGTTCCGGGCACGCCGGTGCCTGCCGGGGTCTTGCTCTCGGGCCTGCAGTCCGGGCCGATGGATGAGGTGGCCGGGCGGTGGGCGGAGCGTGGCCTCCGCCTCGCGCGACGTCATGCGGTGGGCCGCTGGGAGGCCGCCGTCCTTCTTCCCGCATAGGGTCCTGCCCGATGAGTCGCGTCTGGCGCACATGGGTGGTTCTGCTCTTCTTCGCGATGGGCACGAGCCTCATCACGCCCCTCATCCCGCTGTATCAGGAGAACCTGGGCTTCAACGACACGGTCGTGACGCTCTTCCTGATGTGTTACGTGGTGGCGCTCGTCCCCTCGATGCTCACGCTGGGGCAGTTCTCCGATCAGATCGGCCGCCGCCCCGTGCTGTTTGGGGCCATCGGGACCCTCGCGGTGGCGCAGGTGATCATCCTCACCGAGCCCGGCCTCACCGGCCTGCTCATCGCCCGCGGCCTGCAGGGAGCCGCCACCGGCGCCTTCTTCGGCACCTGCACCGCCTTCCTCGTGGATGCCAGCCCTCCCGGCCGCCGCCGGTTCTCGTCCGCCCTGTCGTCGATCTCCGTACGGCTGGGGTTGGGCCTCGGCCCGGGCATTGCCGGGGTGCTCATCCAGTTCGCCCCCGACCCCTTCCGCCTGCCCTTCGCCGCCCATCTGGTGCTGCTCGCCATCGCCGCGGCGATCGTGTGGTTCCTCCCCGAGACCATCCTCCAGCGCGAGCGCCGACCCATCCGGTTGAAGCTCGAGGTGCCCGCGCGAGAGCGATCGGTGTTCTGGCGGGTGCTCGTGCCCTCAGGAATGATCCTCAGCCTCTTCGACGGCGTATCTCTGTCGCTGGTGCCCGTGTTCATCGTGCGGGACATCGGCGTCACCAACTACGCGCTGGTCGGGGCCTCGGGGTTCCTGGTGCTGGTCAGCGGCGCGGTAAGCCAGGCGCTTGTGCCCAACATGCCCCCACGGCGGGCCCTCGTCATCGGGCTCGCCGTGGGGGCCGTGTCGTTCTTCGGCGTCGTCATCGCGGCGCCGCTCGAGTCCATCTCGCTGCTCCTGGTGAGCGTGGCCATCACCGGCGCCGCCTGCGGGCTGATGATGAAGGGCGGCATCGACCTGTGCACCGAGATCGCCCCGCCCGAGCACCGGGGCAAGTTGCTGTCGTCCTACTACGTGGCCTGTTATCTGGGCGGCTTCTCCATACCGCTGCTCGTCGTGGGCCTCATCGCCGACGCCGTGGGCCTCACCACGGCGCTCCTGGTGCTGGCCATCGTCGCGGCCTGCGCCGCCCTGTGGGTGGGAATGATCGGGCTGCGTGCCCTCCGCGGCCTCACGCCGCAGGAGCCCATTCAGGTCTCGTAGGCTCCATCCATGGCGGAGCGCATCGAGGATGACATCGCGGCCCTCGCGGCCCTCATGGGGCAGGCCGACCGCTGCGTGGTGCTGAGCGGGGTGAGGCTTGGGGCAACCGAGGACACCGAGGCTGCCGCCGCGGGCGTGTCCTGGGGTGACTTCGCGAGCATCGAGGTGCTGCTCACCGAGCCGGTGCGCTTCTGGGAGAACTGGCTGCCCCGCGCCATCGAGGCGTCACAGCGCGAACCCGCTCCCGCCCACATGGCGCTCCACCGGCTGGAGAAGACGGGCGTGGTGAAGGCCATCATCACGCAGGCCGTGGATCACCTGCACGGCAAGGCGGGGGAGGGTGACCTCATCGAGGTGCATGCCAACGTGCTGTCGTGCCGGTGCAGCCGGTGCTCCGACGTCTACGCGCTGTCGGAGGTGCAGGGGCTCATCGACGCCTCGGGCGATGGGGTGCCCCGGTGCACCCGCGAGGGGTGCGGGTACCCGCTGCGCCCCACCGGCACGCTGTGGGGCGAGCCCCTCGTGGAGGACGCCATCATCCGCGCGTGGGACATGGCGGCGTGGTCCGACCTGTTCGTGATCCTCGACACCCAACTGCGCACCGACCCCATGGCCATGCTTCCCTCGGTCCCGCTGAAGCGGGGAGGGAAGGTGGCCATCGTGGGGACAACGCGCACGCAGTACGACCGCTACGCGAAGCTGGTGATCCACAGGCCCGCCCCCGATGTGCTCCCGGGAGTGGCCGACCTGCTGGCTCAGTAGATCTCGGCGATCCTCACGTTGCTGGTGAGGGTCTCCTCGTCGAAGTCCATCTCCTCTTCGAGGTTCGACGGCACGCGGGCGGGCAGAACGACCTCGAACTCGCCCTCGGGCGTGACGTGATCGTCGTAGTACTTGGCGAAATTCACGATCGAGAAGCCGAGCACATCGTGGTTGTCCGGGTCGAAGAAGACCGTGACACCCTCTGCATTTGTGACCGAAGACGCGCTCGGGTGACCCTTGTGGATCACGCGGTACGTGTCGGTTTCCTTGTTGTAATACGGATCGTCGGCCACTGCTTCTCCTTGTCACCGATCTCGGTTACCGGGTGCGGCGAGCAATGGTAGCGTCGCCGCGTGCCTACTGAGCAAGACAACAGCGGTCAGGAACTGGGCGTCGCGATCGTCACGTGGATGGTCGACAACCGCCCCGCCCTTGATGAGCGGATGAAGGAGGAGGGCTCCAAGGCCCTCATCCAGGAATTCATGTCCGCGGAGGGCGGAGGGGCCCTCCCCACTCCGGAGGAGCGCCTGGACCGCGCCCGTCAGGCCTCCGCTCGCGCGTGGCTCCGTCATCTCGCCGCCGCCATTCAGGCGAACTGGGATGCCGCCCCTGACGCGTTTTCGGCCGATCTCGACACATGGCTGCTCGCCGGCGAGGAGCGCCTTGAGGCGCTCAGGATCGACGAGGAGTCCCGCGCCGAGCAGCGCGGTCGCGCAGCCGACCCCAACGACGACCACCGCGAGGTCGAGCTGCGTGCCCTCGGCCGCCTGTTCGCCGAGGGGGTCGGGTCGACATGCCGCCCCGGAGGCGATGACGGGCCGCGGTTCGCCCGCCGTGTGGTCGAGTGGCAGTCGGAGCATCTCCTGCGCAATCGTGAACTGGTGGACGACGCCGTGGCGCGCACCACGCCCGAGGG
>JBIIQA010000013.1:0-22818 GCA_044342355.1 Miltoncostaeaceae bacterium
GCCCCGGGGGCTGCACGCCGGCAGGGAGATCGCGGTTGAACTCCGCGGTCGCCTTCGCCACAGCGGCCCGGTCGGCCGGGGTGAGGCCGCCATCGCGCTGCACGACGGCCACGGCCGGTGTGACGTCACCGCCCGGGAATTTCTCCTGAAGCCCCAGGACGGTGACCGACTCGGCGCTGCCCGGCAGGAAGCTGGACGGCTCGTTCGACTGCGCCGACTCGAACTTGGAGGCCAGCGGGAACACCAGCACGAGGATGAGGATCCATGCCCCGAGCACGAACCACTTCCCCCGTCGGTTGGCGGGGATTGCGGCCAGGCTGGTGAGGGCGTTCTTCATCGCGTGCGGGCGGGGTGGGACACAGCGCGTCACATTAGCCGCCGCGGTCCTGCGAGCGCCAGACCTGCAGTCGTCTCATCGAGATGGCGATACCGTGCGCGCCGTGCCCCACCCCCTGAGCCCCATCGAGATGTTCGAGCGCCTCGTCGCCGAAGCCGCCGATGACATCCCGGAGCCTTTCGCGAGAGCCCTCGATGACGTGGCGCTCATCGTCGAGGAAGAGGCGATCGGGCGGTCCCTCTACGGCCTCTACGAAGGGCACCCGATCACCACCGGCGCAATGCCATCCGGTGCCATGCCGCCCCGGATCACGATCTACATGCATCCCATGGTCGCCCACTTCCGTGACCCGGCGGAACTGCGCCACCAGGTGACGGTGACGGTGCTCCACGAACTCGGCCACCACCTCGGCCTCGACGAGGACCGGCTGGACGAGCTCGGCTATGCCTGATCCGAGCCCGCCCGGCCGCCACCGGGTGGTGCGCCGCTAGGCGCGCGCGGGTGCGTTCTCGAGGCCGGTGATGTTGATGGAGGCCTCGCCCCCGTACCTCTTGTTGAGGTTGATGATGATCGCGGTCATGCCCTCGATGATGATCGCGTTCGCGAGGGGGCCGGCGTCGAGGCCACGACAGCCCGGGATCGACCTCGTGAGCTCGATCACCGACTCCCGCGCATCCTTGCTCTTGCCGCACACCAGCACGTCACCCTCGATGGGATGACGTTCCTGAAGCGCCGCAGCCGGAAGGTTGTTGTAGGCCACCACGACCTTTGCCTCGGGGGCGAGGTCCTGGATCTGGTGGGCACATGACGGAGCGGGAAGATCGAGCACCGCCATCGCGCCGCTCTTGCCGAACTTCAGCGCGTTGACCACGGTGACCAGCACCTTCCCGGCAAGGGGATCCGCCAGCGGCGGGATGGTGGCCTCGATGCCCTCAAACGGGATGGAGAGCACCGCGAGCTCACCCGCGGCGGCAGCGGCGGCGTTCTCCATCGGCACGAAATTGCCCTCCGGATAGGCCTCACGCAGGCCCTCGGCGGCCTGATCGGCTCGCTCCTGACTGCGCGAGCCCACGATGATCTCGTGCCCTGCTGCAGCGAAGGTAATGGCGAGACCGCGACCGAGGTCGCCGGTGCCGCCGAAGATCGCGATCTTCACGGAATGATTCCCCTTGTAGGTTCGTCCCCCATCCGCCGTTCGGCGGCCTGGAGGGTGTTAGCCAGTAGGAAAGCGATCGTCATGGGTCCCACGCCCCCGGGAACGGGAGTGAGGGCACCCGCGACCTCCGCCACCTCGTCGTAATGGACGTCGCCGCACAGGCGTTCGTCCAAACGGTTCATGCCCACATCGATGACCGTGGCGCCCGGCTTGACCCAGTCGCCGCGCACCATCTCAGGTCTCCCGACGGCCACCACCAGCACATCTGCCTCCCGGCAGATCGCGGCCAGATCCCTCGTGCGGGAGTGGGCCACGGTGACCGTGGCATTGCGTTCCAGCAGCATCATCGCCTGCGGCTTCCCCACGATGAGGCTGCGCCCCACGACTACGGCGCTGGCGCCATCGAGGTCGACCCCGGCGTCATCCAGAAGCCACATGACGCCACTCGGCGTGCAGGGGCGCAGACAGGGCTCACCGCGCACGAGGTGCCCGATATTGACCGGAGAGAAACCATCGACGTCCTTTGCGGGATCGATGCGGGCCGCGATGGCGGGCTCGGTCAGCGGCCCGGGTACGGGCAGCTGCACCAGCATTCCGTCGACCAGCGGGTCGGCTGCAAGACGGTCGAGGAGGGCGTCCATCTCGGCCTGGGTAGTGCCGTCGGGGAGCTTCATGCGCTCCACGGCCATGCCGCACTCCTCGGCCTGTTGTGCCTTGTTGCGCTGATAGATCTCGCTCGCGGGGTCATCTCCCACCTGGATCCCCACCAGCCCGGGCGCGCGGCCGTGCCGCTCGAGGAAGGCCGCGCAGCCCTCGGCCACGCGCTCCCGCACGCGTCGCGCGGCGTCGCGGCCATCGATCACAGTCGCGGTCATACGGCAAGCCTCCTCATCGGTGCCATATCGGCCATTAGAACACGCTCCTTGTCGTCGAATCGCACCTTGATGAGGCGACCTCTCTGCTGCACCCCGGTGATGACCCCCTCCCCGAACGACTCGTGCACCACCGAGTCGCCCACGTCGAAGGGTGCCACCGTGATCGCCCGGCCGGACCCGCTGCCGTGCACATGCGGCACCGGCTGCCCGAGTGCCTCACCCGGAATCTCCTCGAGAAAGCGGGATGGGATGGAGTACATGCGGTTGCCACGAAGCGCGCGGCTGTCGGCGTGCGACAGGATGAGACGCTCACGGGCCCGGGTGAGAGCCACGTAGCAAAGACGCCTCTCCTCCTCGAGCCCGTCGGGGTCGTCGATGGAGCGGGCATGGGGAAACAGCCCCTCCTCGAGCCCCGTCACCATGACGACGTCGTATTCGAGGCCCTTCGCATTGTGGACGGTCATGAGCGTGACCTTGCCGCCGTCATCCTCGGCGTCGTCAACGGCCGACACGAGGGCCACCTCCTCGAGGAACCCGCGCAGACTGGGTTCATCCGCCCGCGCCGCATACTCCGCGGCGACACCGATGAGCTCCTGCAGGTTGTCGAGCCGGCCGAGCCCGGCCTCGGCGGGACCGTCGGCCAGGAGCGCCTCGCGCAATCCCGACTCCTCAATCGCCGTCTCCATCACCCGTCCGGGCGGGGATCCCGTGGCATCCATCTCACGGAGCCGCTCGACGAGCCCGCCAAGTGCCCGGAGCGCATCGCGCTGTCCGGCATTCAGGCCGGCCACGAGGTCGGGCTCGCGGGCGAGAGCGTCCATCGGCATTCCGTGCGCCCCGGCAGCCTCCGCCACCTTGGCCAGCGCAGCCGGGCCAAGGCCACGCTTCGGGCTGCCGGCCGCGCGCGTGAACGCCTCACGGTCGGCGGGGTTCGCGACCACCCGCAGGTACGACATGAGGTCCTTCACTTCCGCGCGCTCGTAAAAGCGTGGGCCCCCCAGCACCTGGTACGACACCCCTGAGCGCACCAGTTGATCCTCGATGACCCGGCTCTGGGCGTGAGTGCGGTAGAAGACGACGATCGCATCGAGCGGCCGCCCCTCCGCCACGGCACGGCCGACTTCGCGAACGACCATGCGCGCCTCGTCGTGCTCGTCCGTGCAGGTGGCGACCACAACCGCCTCTCCCTCCGCACGATCGGTGAAGAGGCGCTTCGGGTGCCGGCCACTATTGCGCTCCACAACCGCATTTGCCGCGGCGAGGATCATGGCGCTGGACCGGTAGTTCTGCTCGAGGGGAACGGTGACGGCGTCCGGGTAGTCGGCCTTGAACTCGAGAATGTTGCGGATATCCGCTCCGCGCCACGAGTAGATGCCCTGATCATCGTCGCCCACCACGGTGACATTGCGCTCGGGTTCCGCGAGCACGCGCACGAGCCAGTACTGCGCGTGGTTGGTGTCCTGGTACTCGTCCACGAGCACGTATCGGAATCGCCGCTGCCACCGCTCGCGCACGCGCTCGTCGCGGCGCAACATCTCGACGGTGACCATGAGGAGGTCGTCGAAGTCCATCGCCTGATTGGCGAGGAGGCGGTCCTGATAGCGGGCGTACAGCCGGGCGATGACCTCGTCGGCGTGATCTGCTGCGCTCTCCGCCACGTCACGCGGCGTGAGGAGCTCGTTCTTCGCGGCCGAGATGCGCCCGAGCACCGCGCGCGGGGTGGTGCGCTTCGGATCGATCCCCTCGTCCTTGAGGATGTCCCGCATGATCCGCTGCTGGTCGCCATCGTCGTAGATGGAGAACGCCCTGTCGTAGCCGGCCGCCTCGTGCTCGATGCGCAGGATGCGCGCGCAGGCCGAGTGGAAGGTCGAGGCCCAGAGCCCGCGGGCATCGGGACCGACGAGCTCACCGATGCGGTCACGCATCTCGCCGGCGGCCTTGTTGGTGAAGGTGATCGCCAGGATCGCCCCCACCGGCACCCCGCGCTCCTTCACAAGATGAGCGATGCGGTGGGTGATGACCCGCGTCTTGCCGCTGCCCGCCCCCGCGAGTACCAGCAGCGGTCCATCCCCATGCAGGACGGCCTCGCGCTGCGGGGGGTTCAGTGCGACGAGAAGGTCCGTGCTCACCGGGTAAAGGTAGCGCCGGCAGCGGACGCCGGTGCCCTGCCCGGCGCGGTGCTAGGCGGCGTCGACCGGAGCCCGCCGGGCCTCGCGAATTCCCGCTTTCACGCGGTCGCGGCAGTCGGCCTCATCCCCCTTGGCAGGTGGGTCGACGCCGGCCCGCAGCGCAGCAATCTCGGCCTCGAGATCCTCCACCCTCTGCATCAGGCAGTCGAGCGCGTCGGCGACCGGATCGGGCAGGCAGGTGTGGTCGAGGTCGGGGTGGTGAATGGCCTCGGGATCGACGCGCTGGCCATCGATGACCACGGGCTTGCCGGGGTTGCCCACCACGGTGGTGTTGGCGGGAACGTCCTTCACGACGATGGATCCGGCGCCGATCTTGGCCCCCTCCCCCACGTCCAGGGGTCCGAGTACCGACGCCCCGGCCCCGACGATCACGCCGTCGTGCACGGTGGGGTGGCGCTTGCCACCGTGCTTTCCGGTGCCCCCGAGGGTCACGCCCTGGTAGATCGTGACGTCCTCCCCGATCTCCGTGGTCTCACCGATGACGACGCCCATGCCGTGGTCGATGAAGAAACCTGGACCTATGGTCGCGCCCGGGTGGATCTCGATGCCGGTGAGAAAGCGTGAGAACTGGCTCACCACGCGCGCCGGCAGTCGCAGGCCGCGTGCATTGAGCCCGTGAGCCGCCCTGTGAAGCCAGACGGCATGGAGCCCGGGATACGTGAGCACAAGTTCCGCAGTGGACCTGGCCGCAGGGTCGCGCTCCTTCGCCACGTCGAGGTCGCGGCGCAGTGCGGCGCCGATTCGTGAAAGCGGACCATGAGCCATGCGCCGAGTATATTCCGCCCCCTGTCGAGGGGGCATTTCCGTTGGCGAGCATCCGCGTGCGTTTGACATTCCCGGAGGGCCTTGTGCGCGAACCGATCGTGCATCGCCTCTCCACCGAGCATGACGTCGTGTGCAACATCCGGCGTGCGGATGTGCGCGAGCGCACGGGGTGGGTCATCCTCGAGATCAGCGGTGACGCCGACCACCTCGTGGAGGTGCGGCAGTGGCTTGAGGACACCGGCGTGCGCGTCGACGACCTGGAGCCCTACCTTCTCTAGCGTCTCCGCAGGCGGGGCCACCTGCCAAGTCGGCCCCTCCCCGACCGCCCGCGCGGTGAGGCTCGACAACGTGCGTGCCCGGGACGCCGGTGCGCTCGACGCCCTGCTCGCAGCGGTGGCCATGGAACCGCCCTTCGACATCGCCTTGGAACCCGGTGACCCCCTGGGCGATCTCGCCCGGTCCGCCGGCTTCGACACCTATGCCACGACCGTCCTCGCGAACCGCTCGGCCGAGGGGCTTCCGGGGGACCCACCCGCGGAGGGAGTGCGTCTGCTCACCTACGACAACGCCATGGCCGAGCGCTACGAGGAGGCGGAGTCCGGAGCGATGGACGGCCTCGCCATCTTCAACGCCATGGGACGGCCCACCGGCTACGCCCAGGGCGCAGGGCATGGCGACTTCACCGTCGCGCTCCGCGGCGAACGCATCATCGGCTTCTGCTTCACCCAGGTCCCCGAGGGGATCGTGTGGTGGCTCGGGGTCGTGCCCGGGGAGCGCAGGAAGGGCGTGGCCCGCATGCTGCTCGCCTCCGCCGCGCGCGCCACGCGCACCCACGGTGGAACGCATCTCATCATCGAGCCCGAGGACACGCCCGAGGCCCGCGGCCTTCTCACGGGCCTCGGCTTCCGCGTGCGCGGAACCCGCGAGCTGATGATCCTCCGCTCGCGCGCCGCCTGACTATGCGTCGGTGAAGAGCGCGGTACTGAGGTACCGCTCGCCGGTGTCGCAGATGATCGTGACGATGACCTTGCCGGCGTTCTCGGGCCGCTGGGCAAGCGTGAGCGCCGCCCACGCGTTGGCGCCGGCGGAGATACCCGTGAGGATCCCCTCCTCCTCGGCGAGGCGGCGCGAGATCACGAAGGCATCCTCGGCCGAGGCCTGAATGACCTCGTCGTAGACAGTGGTGTCGAGGACGCCGGGGATGAACCCCGCACCGATCCCCTGGATGCGGTGCGGAGACGGCTCACCACCGGAGAGAACCGGGGAGTCGACGGGCTCAACTGCGACGACCTGCACGCCCGGGCGCCGCTCCCTCAGAACGTGGCCGACGCCCGTGATGGTGCCGCCTGTGCCGACGCCCGCGACAAATATGTCGACCGTGCCATCGGTGTCGGCCCAGATCTCCTCGGCGGTGGTGCGGGCATGGACGTCCGGGTTCGCCGGGTTCTCGAACTGCTGGGGAATGAACGCACCGGGGGTCGCCTCGGCGATTTCGCGTGCATGCGCGATGGCCCCACGCATGCCCTCGGTGCCCGGCGTGAGGACAAGTTCCGCGCCATATGCCTTGAGGAGCGCGCGCCGCTCCATGCTCATGGTCTCGGGCATGGTGAGGATGCACCGGTAGCCCTTGGCCGCCGCCACGAATGCGAGCGCGATGCCGGTGTTACCCGACGTGGGTTCGACGATGACGCTCTCGCCGGGCGTGATCAGGCCTGCCTGCTCGGCCGCCTCGATCATCGCCAGCCCGATGCGGTCCTTCACGCTCCCGGCGGGGTTGGCGGACTCGAGCTTCCCGAGGATCGTGGCCCCGGTGCCCTCCGACAGGCGGGAAAGCCGCACGAGGGGGGTGCTCCCCACCAGATCGGTCATGGATTCGATGATCGGCATTGGGTCAGCGTACCAGCGCGAAACGTCGGAAAGGTACGGGTGATCCGGGGTTTCGGGGGGCCGATCCGTCCCCCAGATGATCAACAAGGGCACGGGGCTCGAGATGGAGCGGGGCTAGGAGCCCCGGGCTGCGCTCACCAGCGCGGCGATGACGGAGCTCGTGGGATCGGCCTCCGGGTGCCACTGCACTCCGAGCGCGAAGCGGCGGCCCGGCATCTCGATGGCCTCCGGAACATCATCGCCCTCTGCACGGCCCGTGAGCACCAGCCCCTCGCCGAGGCGATCGACTGCCTGATGGTGATGGGACGGCACGCGGTGGAGGATCTCCCCGGCAGCGCGCGCCGCAAGCGACCCTGCATCGAGGATCACGCGGTGGTCATTTCCCTCGAAGGTGCCGGTGGTGCGGCGATGAGTCTCCGAACCATGGGACTCCGGGAGATGCTGGGTGAGCGTTCCCCCGTACGCCACGTTCAGCACCTGCATTCCGCGGCAGATCCCGAGGAGGGGCATGTCCCGGTCCACGGCCCGTCGTACGAGGGCTGTTTCGGCGGCATCGCGCTCTGCGTCGGGCACCTCAGCCTCGGGGTGAGGTACCGCGCCATACGCGGCCGCCTCGATGTCGTTGCCCCCCGTGAGCATGAGCCCGTCGATCAGGTCGAGGAGGGCGTCGGCATCCCCATCCTGCGGCGGCAGCACGATCGCGATCCCTCCCGCGCTCTGCACCTGGCGGATGTAGTCGGCCGCCACGACCGCCGCGGGCTGGTCCCAGGGCCCCCAGCGCGCGGGAAGAATGGCGCACGCGATGCCGATGACAGGAACGGGGGGCGCCATAACCCGCTAGATGTGGAACATCGGGGCTTCCGCCCTCTGCGCCTCGCGCACTGCGATATCCGCCACGGTGACCTCACGGAAGGCGTCAGCCAGAGACCGGGCGGCATCGCTCCAGATCTCACCGACGGCGGAATCAGCGGCCATGTGCTCCCCGCCAACCGGACCGTCCACCGCGACGATGACATCAAGTACCGAGATGTCCGTGGGGTCCCGGCGGAGCGTGTAGCCGCCCTTGACCCCGCGCTGGCTCTCGAGCAGCCCGGCCCGCCGAAGCACGGCGAAGACCTGCTCCACCTGGTGCGCGGGGATGCCGCGGCGCTCTGCCACCTCAAGTATGGGAACCGGCCCGTGGGAACCCCGCGAGGCCAGCTCGACGAGCGAGACAACCGCGACGCGACTGCGATCACTCACGCTGATCATCCGAAAACCCCCAAAGTCCGATGGACATTGGGGACTTTAGCGTGTCAGTCGGATTCCATACTGGCGACCGTCTCGAGCAGGCCATTCGCAATACCCGTCCGCCGGAACTCGGGCATTCCCGACCCCGGGTGCTCCTTGCTGCGCTTGTAATAGGCGAGCTGCAGCAGATCGAACCACCCATCGATGTCCGTCGACAGGAAGATGTACCGCGTGCCCACGGTGTCGATGTAGAGACGCGGCCGCTTGCCGCCTGTCGGGACATCACCGGGGTTGAGCGGCCACCTCTCCACCGCCCGGATGTCATCGAGCGTGATCTCGCGACGCTTGGCCCCGAGTACGTGATCAAGCACCGTGGGTACGAAGACCATGCGGTCGTTCGTGAGCGACAGGGTCCCGTGCCGGCCGAGCCACCCGTTGTTGAGGTCCACTCCCCCGCGCTTGAGGACGGTCTCGCCGGGACGCGGACCCTGAGCGTGCTTGACACGCGGCAGCTTGGAGGAAGGTGTGCTCATGCATCAGACGATACAGGCGGCCCCGGCGGCATCCTCCCTGCGCTACTCGCCCGCGAAGAGTTCCATCAGTTCGGACTCCCTACCGGGCTCGGCGATGACCACTACCTGATCGCCTGCGGCGAGAACCGTATCGGGAGCCGCCACGCGCCCCACGCGGTTGCGCAGCACGCTGATCACGAGACTGCCCGCGGGTACGTGGAGGTCGCGGAGTGCCGCCCCGTCGGCGCGGCCGCCCTCAACCACACCGATCTCGAGGATGTCGAGGTTCTCCCGTCGCAGCGAGAAGAGCTGCACCAGCGAGTGCTGGGGCACCTCATGTTCGATGAGCGACAGAATCGACTCGGTGGCACAGACCGTGGGCGCGACCCCGAGGAGGTCGAAGTGCTCCTGATTCCGCGGGTCGTTCACGCGTGCAACGACGTTCTCCACCCCGAAGTGGTCGCGTGCCACCTGACCGATGATGATGTTGTCCTCGTCATCGCCGGTCACGGCGATGCACACGTCCGCGCGGGCCATGCCCGCGGCCTCGAGGATGAAGATCTCCGTGCCGTCCCCGTATCGCGCCATGTGCTCGAACTCGGCCTCAAGGGTGCCGAATCGTGACGGGCGGGACTCGATGAGGGACACCTCATGCCCCATCCGGAGAAGTGCGCGGCCCACGTTGGCGCCCACCTTGCCGCCACCCACGATCACGGCGTACATCAGGCGCCCCCCGCCGTATCGGCGGCGAATGCCCGCAGCGCGTCGCCCATGCGATCCACGGCGGTTCGCGTGGGGCACACCGTGACGAGCCCCCTGTCCTCGTAGAAGCGCGCACGTGCCGGATCGAGGACACGCACGATGACGCAGTCCACCTGGTAGCGGTCCCGGGCGATCTGCGCAATCACGAGGTTCGTGTTGTCGCCGTTCGTCGCCGCCACGAACGCGTCAGCGCGCGCGATGCCCGCCGCCTCGAGGACCGTTGTCTCAAGAGCCACCCCCTGGATGAACTCACCGGGGAAGCCGCCGCCCAGACGCTGCAGCGCCTCGGCGTTCTGGTCAATCACGTTCACGTCATGACCATCCTCGACCAGTCCGTGCGCCACCTGGGCGCCGACGCGGCCGCAGCCCACCACCACAACGAACACGCAGTCTCCCCCCTCGCGGACGGAAAGACGTTAGCCCCGGGGGCGCCGATCAGCCCGTGCGCTGGCGCCACCACAGCCACAGGCGGCCGACGCCGGCGACGACGAACGCGGCGCCCACGACCCAGGCCACAGGTCCCGCGGTGGCCACAGCGGCGCGCACGAGTTGCAGCACGCCGATCACCACCAGTGCCCCCGACAGGAGGACGGTCGCGATCTCGTTTCCCGTCACGGAAGACGGCGTGACGGGGGGGCCGGTTGCCCGGCCCCCCCGCGCCACCGCTCCTAGACCAGGAAGGGGATGAGCAGGAGCGCCACGATGTTGGCGATCTTGATCATCGGGTTGATGGCGGGACCCGCGGTGTCCTTGTACGGGTCACCGACGGTGTCTCCGGTCACCGCCGCCTTGTGGGCGTCGGATCCCTTGCCACCGAACTCACCATCCTCGATGAGCTTCTTGGCGTTGTCCCACGCGCCACCACCCGAGGTCATCGAGATGGCGACGAAGATACCCGTGACGATGACTCCCATGAGGAGGCCACCGAGCATCACACGCCCATTCTCGACGCCGAACATGAAGGCCACGATGATGGGGACGATGATGGGGATCAGGCCGGGGATCAACATCTGCTTCTGGGCCGTGGCCGTGACGATGCGCACACTGCGTGCGTAGTCGGGCTTCTCGGTGCCCTCCATGATCCCGGGCTTCTCGCGGAACTGCTGGCGGACCTCCTCCACGACCTGCGCGCCCGCCTTGCCCACGGCCTCCATGGAGAACGCGGCGAAGATGAACGGCATGAGACCGCCGATGAAGAGACCGACCACCACGAACGGATCCGACAGGTCGAAGCTGAGGTTGACCGCAGCGTCTCCTGCCTTTGCCATCGCGATCTTCAGCTCCTCGACGTACGAGACGAAGAGGATGACCGCGGCGAGGCCAGCCGAACCGATTGCGTAGCCCTTGGTAACGGCCTTCGTGGTGTTGCCGACCGCGTCAAGCGGGTCGGTCACCGCGCGGACCGAGTCGGGCATCTCAGCCATCTCGGCGATCCCACCGGCGTTGTCGGTGATCGGCCCGTACGCGTCAAGCGCGACGACGATCCCGGCAAGCGAGAGCATTGCCATGACGGCGACACCGATGCCGTAGTAGCCGGCAAGCTCATACGACGAGATGATTCCCACGACGATCACGATGACCGGGAGCGCCGTGGCCTTCAGGCTGACGGCGAGGCCCGCAATGATGTTCGTGCCGTGCCCCGTCTCCGACGCCTTGGCGATGCTGCGCACCGGCGGCCAGATGGTGCCGGTGTAGTACTCGGTGATCGCCACCAGGAGGATGGTCACTCCGAGCCCGATGAGGGCGGCCCAGTAGTAGTTGGCCCAGCTCCCGGGGATGACCCCGTTGGCACCGCTCGGCACGACATCCGACATCAGCCACTTGGTGAGCGGGATGAACAGCAGAGCCGACAGCACCGAGGCCACGCCGAGGCCCGTGTACAGCGCGGCGGTAACCGAGCCGTTCTTGCCGAGGCGCACGAACCAGGTGCCGATGATCGAGGTGATGATCGATGCACCGCCGAGGATCAGCGGGAACATGATCGCGTTCATGGCACCGCTCACGAAGAACAGCGAGCCGAGGAACATGACGGCGACCGTCGTGACGGCGTACGTCTCGAACAGGTCCGCGGCCATTCCCGCGCAGTCGCCGACGTTGTCACCGACGTTGTCGGCGATAACGGCGGGGTTACGCGGGTCGTCCTCGGGAATGCCCGCCTCGACCTTGCCCACGAGGTCGGCGCCGACATCGGCGCCCTTGGTGAAGATACCGCCGCCCAGGCGTGCGAACACGCTGATGAGCGAGCCACCGAAGGCGAGACCGATGAGCGGCGCGACATCCTCGACGTCTCCACCGAGGATGAGGAAGTACCCGGCGACCGCGAGGAGGCCGAGGCCCACCACGAGCATGCCGGTGACCGTTCCGCCCTTGAACGAGATGCTGAGGGCGGGCTTGAGGCCACCCCGGGCTGCCTCAGCCGTGCGCACATTCGTGCGCACTGAGACATTCATTCCAATGAAGCCGGCCGCGGCAGAGGCCACGGCACCGATGAGGAACCCGATCGCGGCCTTCCAGCCGAGGAGCGCGGAGTCAACCGCGCCACCGAGGAAGCCGATCAGGAGAAACAGGACGACGGCAACGATGGCGATGATCGCGTACTGCCGGTTGAGGTACGCCTTGGCGCCCTCCTGGATCGCGGCGGCGATCTCGCGCATGCGCTCATTGCCGTCAGGCTGCTTGATGATGTACGCAGCAAGGCCGAGGCCGTATGCGATGGCGATGACGCCACATACGAGCGCGACCCATGCGCTGTTGTCCGACAGGAAGCCGGTCAAGAAATGCCTCCGGGTCTAGGGATACGGTCCCGGCGCGGTCGCCGGGCGTGCACGGGAGGGGGATGTAGCCCCCAGCACGCGACGCGGTTTTCTACCAGACGCCCCGGCGCAGCGGCCCACGGAAACTTCGTTCATCATCTCTTCCATGCGCTATTCGACAGCAATCCTCATCGCCGGGATCACCGGGACAACTGCCGCGCTTGCCCGGGCCGGGGTCCGGCAGCCGGGGAAGCATCTGCCGGGTGACCGCCTCGTACGCCGTGCCGTGCTCACCCGGACGATCGCGTGCGACATCCCTGCGCCACCCTCCGCCGTCTGGCCGTGGCTGGCCCAGATGGGCGCGGGGCGCGCCGGCTGGTACGCGTTCGACCGCATCGACAATGGCGGCGTGCCAAGCGCCTCGGAGATCATTCCCGCCCTCCAGCGGATCGTCCCCGGCGACACGCTCGCCTCGTCGGCCGGCGGCGCCCCGCCATTCGTGGTGACGCAGGCCGTGCCCGGGCGGGCCCTTGTCACCGTGCTCCGGTCGCGGGGCGGGCGCCTGCGGGTGTCCTACGCCTATGTCCTCGAACCCACCGGCTCCGGTGGAACGCGCCTGACCGCCCGCTTGCGCATGGGCGGCCGGCCGCTCCTTCCATCACTGCTCGCGGCGCCGGTGGTGCTGGCGGCGCACGAGGCCGGGCAGAGACGTCAGTTCGCGCGCCTGCGCCGGCAGATCAGTGCCCTCCCAGGACCGCACCGTTGAGGGCGCTCCCGCATGAATCCTGCTCGGCCGGGATGCGGGGGATGACGGAGAAGAGCAGGTCGCGAAGGCGTTCGTTGTTCTGCGAGAAGACCTCGAAGACCTCTGCCAGCGACACCGGTGTCACCCCGGGCATCCCCTCGAGCCCGACGTCGTAGTCGGTGATGAGGGAGATGTTGGCGTAACACATCTCCATCTCACGGGCGAGGTGGCCCTCCGGGTAGGCCGTCATGTTGATGGCATGCCACCCCATCTGGGTAAACCACCGACTCTCCGCCCGGGTGGAGAAGCGCGGACCCTGAATCACCACCACGGTCCCACCGTCATGCACCGGGATGCCGAGTTCGCGGCAGCCGTCCAGCAACAGGCCGCGCAGCACCCCGCAATACGGATCGGCCGCGCTGACGTGCGTGGCCTGCGGACCGTCGTAGAACGTGTCCTTGCGGGCGCTGGTGCGATCGACGTACTGGTCACACACCACGAAATCGCCCAGGCCGATCTCCGCCTGGAGGCTCCCGGATGCGCACGGACCGATGATGTGGCGCACGCCCAGCTCCTTCATGGCCCACACATTCGCCCGGTACGGGATCATGTGGGGCGGAAAGGAGTGCTCGTGACCGTGACGGGGCAGGAAGGCGACAGTGCGTCCGCCCACCTCGCCGAGGACGATGGGGCCACTGGGGTCGCCGTACGGCGTGGTGAGGATGACCTCCTCCGTGTGCTGGAGGAACGAGTAGAAGCCCGATCCACCGAACACCCCGATCTCGGCCTGCTGCGACGCCACCCCGCTACGCCGAATCGCCGGGAGTCCAGATCTTCCCGCCGCCCTGGCCGGGTCCACCCGGGGTCCAGAGGTCGGGGTCGCCACCGGCCGGTGGCTGCTGCGGCGGGCCCCCCGGCTCTGCCCCGCCCCCGCCGTCACGCGCCTTTTTCGCCTGCTCCACGAGGTCGGCGAAGGCCATCTGCAACTGCGCCAGGGGCTCGGCGAAGGGCTTGGCCGCCTCATCCCCCATGATCGCGTTGGTGACCGCCAGCAGCGCGCGCAGGGACTCGATCGCCAGGCCGGCCTGCGGCAGGTCGAAGTCCTCGTCGCCACGCGGTCCAAGTCCCATGCGGATGGCTGCCATGTCGGTGAACGTGGCCATCGTCTGGAAAACCACGTCCTGGACAGGGGTGGTCATGAGGCGGCGCAGCATCTCGGCGGCGACCATCTCCTCCTGCGTGAGCTCGCGCTCCTCCTGCTCGCCCTCGGGCGGGGTGGGCTGATCAGTGCTCATGTGGTCGTCACCGTTCCGATCGTGTGAA
Organism: Miltoncostaeaceae bacterium; assembly: GCA_044342355.1. Taxonomy (GTDB): domain Bacteria; phylum Actinomycetota; class Thermoleophilia; order Miltoncostaeales; family Miltoncostaeaceae; genus SYFI01. The sequence goes on from JBIIQA010000013.1 coordinate 14,535, forward strand.
GTACTTCCTCCGCCGAGGCGCGGGTGCGCTCGGCGGCTCGTGCGTGTATCGATACCGGATCCTCCCCGGCCGCGAATGCACGCGCCTGGCGCTGCGCGCCATTGCCCTCGTCGAGCATCACCGGGATGCGCGCGAGGAACGGTTCGAGGCCCAGCCGGTCATGGACAGGAGCCGTGAACTCGAGAAGGGCACGCAGGGCATCGGTGGTCGTGCGCTCCTCGCCCCGCGCGAAGTCGATCATCTTCCCCTCGAGACCATGCCGCTGGGCGCGCCACAGATTCTCCTCGATCATGCGACCCGGGTGCGCCGGCAAGGGGCGCCCAGCGTCGAAGTCATCGGCGAATCGGGCGACGAGGGCCAGCGACAGGGCGGTCACCGCCAGCGCATCCATGAGCTCGGTCTGGCCGTCGGCGATGCGCACCTCGATGGTGCCGAAGTTGTGATGCGGGCGGATGCTCCACCAGATCTGCGTGCTCTCGACGATTGAGTGCGTGCGCTCGAGCAGCCGGATGAACTGGGCGTATTCATCCCAGGAGAGGAGCGGGTCGGGCACGCCACACCGCGGGAACGACCGTGTGAAGAGCGACGTGCGGGTGGAGTGCAGCCGGGTGAGCCGGCCGAGGTAGATGGCGCTGTTGGCCGACAGGGCCAGGATCTCGGGGAGCACGCTGCGCATCGCGGTGCAGATGCGGATGGCGCGGTCGGCATCACGGATGCCCACATGCAGATGTTGCGACCACGTGTTGTTGATCCATGCGATGTAGCCGAGCTCACCCTCCACGCGTGCGTAGTGAGGGGTCTCGATGATGTGCTGCTCCTGCCACGGGCTGAAGGGGTGGCATCCGGTGAGCGCGGTGGCCACGCCGTGCTCCTCCGCATGGCGGATGACGGCAAGCCGCCCCTCGGCGAGTTCACGCGCGGCATCGGCGAAGCGGGAGTACGGCGCGGTCTTGTATTCGATCTCACTGGAGATGAGTTCCCCGGCGAGATGCGGTCGCAGGTCGTCGGGGGCGCTGCGCTGGAGATCGTCGAAACGTGGCACGAGCGCGAGCGTGGCCGGGTCGAGGAGCTGGTACTCCTCCTCGAGGCCCACGGTGAAGTCGGTCGAGGCGGCGAAGCGCTCGCGCACCCCGTCAAGTATCGAGGGAGTCCCTGGCACGGGCCGTGAGGCTACCAGCGGGCTCTCGCGCAGCCGGTATGGACCCCGTCCGGTCTGCGCCAGCGAGGGGTGCTGGTACATTTCGAAGCGAGCTGGGTGGCAATAGGGCCGCCGGGCGTGAGGAAGCTCCCCGTCAGGACAGCAGGTGTTCCCGGTGGATGGTTCCTCTTCCACCGCGGCGAGTGCCGCAAGGAGAACACCACGATGTCCGACCCGACCTTCGCCGATCTCGGCGTGAGCGAGCCCGTCTGCGCCGTCCTCGACGGGAAGGGCTTCACCGCCCCCTTCCCCGTGCAGACCATGGTCATCCCCGAGGCCCTCGAGGGGCGCGACCTCACCGTGCGCGCGCCCACCGGATCCGGGAAGACGCTCGCATTCGCCCTCCCCACCGTCGAGTTCCTCAACGAACCCCACGGCTATCCCGGCGCGCTGGTGCTCGCGCCCACCCGCGAGCTCGCCAGCCAGATCGCCGATGAGATCGAACCGCTTGCCACCGCGAAGGGACTCAAGAGCGCCGTCGCCTACGGCGGCGTGCCGCTTGACCGCCAGGCGAAGAAAGCGGCCGGGGCGGATTTCATCGTGGCGACGCCCGGTCGGCTGCTCGATCTCATGCGCCAGCGCCTGATTGACATGAGCAGGCTCGAGGTGCTCATCCTCGATGAGGCCGATCGCATGCTCGACATGGGCTTCATCCCGCAGGTCGAGGCCATCCTCAAGGGGATACCCGAGGACCGCCAGACAATGCTCTTCTCGGCGACGCTCGACGGCGAGATCGCCCGCCTGGCCAACAAGATGACCAGGAGCCCGGGCCTTATCGAGACGGAGGACGACCCGGGAACGGACATCGCCCTGTCAGAGCGCCTCGCGCAGTCGTTCGTGGCCGTTGATCCGTCGGACCGCACCGAGACCCTGATCCAGCTCGTGAAGGACGAAGAGGACCTCGTCCTTGTGTTCTGCCGGACACGCCGGGGTGCAGCCCGCCTGACCGAGCGCCTGAACAAGCTCGGCCTCGGCGCGAAGGAGCTTCACGGCGACCTGAGCCAGGCAGTACGCGAGAAGACCCTCAAGAGCTTCGCCGACGGGAAAATCCGCGTGCTCGTGGCAACCGATGTCGCGTCGCGCGGGATCGACCTCGACGACATCGGCCTGGTGGTCAACTTCGACCCGCCCGACGACCACGACACGTACACCCACCGTGTCGGCCGCACCGCGCGCGCCGGGCGCACCGGGCGTGCCATCACCATGGTCCTGCCCGACCAACTGGATGAGGTGGGGCGCATGGCGAAGCGGCTCGGCCAGGAGGAGACCTGGGCGGCGTCGGGATTTCGCGACCCCCTCGCCAAGGTCATGTACGCCTCGCGCGGGAGCAAGGTCTTCAAGCCGACGAAGACGAAGATCTCTGCGACTCCCGAGCAGACCGAGGCGCGCAAGGCGAGCCGGGTCCCTCGAGGGTCCCGCACCACCTGACCCAAGCGGCGCCACCCGGCGCCCCGAGGCGCCGCGGCTCGTCTAGACTCCGGCCGCGCCACGGCGCCGACCCCGCCGAGTTAGCTCAGTTGGTAGAGCACTTCCATGGTAAGGAAGGGGTCATCGGTTCGAGTCCGATACTCGGCTTTTTTTCGTCGTCCCTACCCAGACACGTCTTTCCAGAGACAGCATCCCTACCGGCGGCTGGCGGAATCCTGGCCGCCACGGTGCGGCTAGGACGGGCCGGGGGGGTCCTCATCCTGCCCGGCCTCAAAGCGGCCGAACACGAATGACAGGACGATGAGCAGCACGACGAGGAACGCCACCCACCACATGCTCTGCCCGAGGGCAATGACGGACATGGCGGCGGCGGCGATCACCCCCACCATGATCCATCGTGCCGTGCGCGCCTGTTTCGGGGTCATGGCCGGAGGGTAACGCCCCCTGCGGGGCGGCGGAGCGCCGAGCACTCGGGCAAACCCCACTCTTCGCCCTCTGGCCGTTCAGCCAGCGGGACAACGGCCTCCGGTGGGGAATCCCCACAGTGTCCTGCCACACCCATCTCTGGGGGAACACCTTGATCCGCTTCCTCGTGGGGCTCTGCATCTATCTCGCTGCAGCCGCCCTCGGCCTGTGGATCGCCACGCTCGCGCTGAGCGGCGTGTCGATCACCGCGTCTGGCTTCATCCTCGTCATCATCGTCTTCGCTGTGCTCCAGGCGCTGTTTCTGCCGTTCATCGGCGCCATGGCCGACAAGCGCGACTCGATCTTCCTGGGCGGCGCTGCAGGCCTCATCGCAACGTTCGCCGCACTCCTCGTGACCGACCTCATCACGGATGGGCTCGACATCAAGGGAATCGGCACGTGGATCGTCGCCACGCTCATCGTGTGGATCGTCGGACTCATCGCAATGGTGCTCATCCCCTTCATCCTGGTGAAGGCCGGCGTGGAGCACGCACGCACGAACCGATCATGACCCCGGCGGGCACCCCTGCTCGCGCCGCTCACAGGCATGCTGAGCAGGCGGGCAGGGGGCCCGATCTCCCTCGCGCTCCCCGCGCGCAACAGTCGTCAGCCCCGCGTTTACGAGGGGCGGGTCAACCCGTGTAGCGGCCGAAATTCATCTTGAAGACCGTGCGAGAACCACCGGGCACACCCGTGCTCATGCTGGTGGAGATCGTCATCGTCTTCGGCGCCTTGGCGCCGGAGCGGGGGATGATCAGGCGGTATGCGCGCGGCGTCTCGCGTGCCCCGTCGTCGTCAAAGACGACGACGTTGCCGTAGGGCCCGTAAAGGTCCACCACGGCGAAGGCACCTCTGTGGGAGCCGGCCGTGCGGAACACCGGAAGGTCCGTGTCGTAGCGGCCGTTCCGGAACAGCTTGAGGAAAGATCCCGTGCCGCAGGAGACCGACGGGGCACCCGGCGGAAGGGGCACGTTGACCGGGCATGGGAGAACCCGACCGCCAATATCCCAGCTCTTGAGGATCCAGACGCCGTAGTAGCCGCCGGCCGCCGCGGCAGACTTCGGCTTCGGGGACACCGCGCCGCCGTATGCCGCCTGAACGGGCAGCAAGGCCACGCAGCCGGTGGCGATCGCGGCGCACGAGATGATGGCGGTCCGACGAGTAGTTCGTCCCATGAGGGGGCTCCTTGATGAGGGAATGGGTGCAGCGCACCCTTGCACTTACCGTAGCGGCAGGCCACCAATAGTGGAGGACTCGCCGGATGGGCGCGCGGAGGAGCGCTCGCTGCCGGGGGCGATTACGAACGCGCCGCGCCCGTTGACCGAGAGCACGCGCACCGCCACCTTGGTGCGGTCGCCTGTCCGACGGTTGATCGAGATGGTGCCAGTGGCGCCACGAAAGCCCGTGGTACTACGGAGGCGTGCCAGCACCGGCCGGTAATCAGTGGTGCCTGCCTCGCGCATGGCCCGGAAGAGCATGCGCGCCGAGTCGTAGGTGAACGCACCCCAGACGGCTGGCTCCATGCGGAACGCCGTGCGGTAGTCCCGCACGTAGTCGCGAGCGGTCGGGGTCGCCTGCGGCAGGGGAACGCCGCTGAACACACAGTGGCGACTGACCTCGACCCCGGCCTGGGCGACGAACGTCGGATCCTGATTCGCGAAGCCCATGAAGCACTTCGCCGGGCTGCCCGATGCCTGCAGGGCGGCGGCGATCTTCGCACCCTCGGCCACCTTGGTGCTCACGTACACCACCTGCGGCCCGGTGGAGAGCGCCCGAGCCACATCCGCGCCGTAGTCGTCCCTGCCCGGCTCAACCGGATAGCGCGTGACGACGACACCGTCTCTGCGCAGTGCCGCCTCCAGAAGGTCTGCCTGACCGGCGAGGAAGCTGCTCGCGCCCGCGAGGATGGCCACCGAACCCGGCGCCCACTGGCGCAGGATGAAGGACGCCTCCACCGGGGCGATCTGGCGTGTCTTCGGCTGCACGTTCACACCGATCCCGCTGGTGGCATCTGTAGAGGCCATCTGCACCGGCACGATTCCCGCCCGCACGTAGAAGGGGAGGTTGATCACCGCGACGGATGAGTTATAGGGGCCGATCACCGCGTCGGCGCGGGCGCGCGCGACGCGGCGGAAGGTGGGCAACGCGAGGCGCGGCTCCCCGCGGTCATCTGCGCGGATGACCAGGACCCGACGTCCGAGGACCCCGCCCACCGCATTGATCTGGCGGGCCGCAAGCTCCACCCCCCGGAGCTGGTCGAGCCCGTCGACCCGCCCGACGCCACTCATCGGGGCCTCGACGGCCACCACGATCTTTCGCTCAGCCGCGGTGGATGCGGCGACCGGGAATACCACGACCGCGGTGAGAGCAGATACAACGAGGGCGCGGGTGCGCACGGGCTACCTCCAGAGGGGGACACTGAGTATACGAGGACCGCTCTGTCGGCCGGCGCGCGCGCGACCACGCCATCACGAGCCCGGCGGACCGTCCGGTTCATCGTCCGCGCGCACCTTGAGCAGCCGCGCGAGCGGGCGGGCCCCCAGGCCATAGACCAGCGCAGTGCCCGCGATGACGAGGAACGTCGCGGGAAGCAACTCCCCGGCCCCATCGATCTTCAGGGCGACGAGCGTGCTGGTGACGCTGGCTGCAGTCGCGGCAGCCACGATGCCCCGCGGCGCGACCCCACCGATGAATGCGCGCTCCCGCCATGAGAGGTCCCCGCCGCCGGTGCAGGCAATTGCCACCGCAGGGCGCACCACCAGGATCAGCACGGCCAGGATGACGAGGACCGGCAGGAGCAGTGTGCTGAGGGCCTCTGCCGGGACGAGCGCCGAGATGGAGATGAACAGGACACCGACGGCCAGCGAGACGATCGTGTCGAAGAAGGGACGCACCGCATCGATGTTCTGATGCATGCCGCGCACCATCTTGGTCGCGGCGATGCCCATGAGAAGTGCGGCCAGGAGGCCGGCGTTGTCGGTGATGGTGTTGGCCAGCCCGGCTGCCACGATCACCGACCCGAACAGGACCTGGGTGCCGAGCACGAGGCTCGTGCCCGTCGCCCAGAGGCCCACGCGCATGAGGATGAGGCCGACCAGCGCTGCGCCGATCGCCACGCCCACCCCACCCGCGAAGGCGGCGAGGGCCTCCATCGCGCTCTCGCGACCGCTGGCCTTCACCACCTGGAAGACGATGACCGCGGCGAGGGCACCGAAGGGGTCGAGCAGGTCGCCTTCCCACATGAGGATGGAACGCGGGCGGGGGCGCACCTTCACGAAGTCGAGAAGCGGGCCCACGACCGTGGGACCGGACACCACCAGAATCGCACCGAACAGCGCGGCGATGCCCGGCGGGAAACCGAGGAGGAAAGCGCCCATCAGGGCAGCGGCGATGCCGGTGACGGAGGCGCCGACCCAGACGAGCAGGAGCACCGGCCGGCGATCGCGACGGTCCCCGTTGATCCGACCGAGCTCGAGGCCGCCCTGGAAGAGGATGACCGCCACGACGAGGTCCACCACGGGGCCGAATGCCGACCCGAGCAGGTTCTCGACGTTCAGCGCCGGGACCGCCACGCCGAGAAGGAACCCGGCTGGGAGCAGCAGCAAGAGGCCGGGCACATGCAGGCGGGGCGCGATGACCTGACAGGCGATGGCGAGCGCCACGACGAGCGCGATCACGAGGACGAGCTGTTCGGGGGTCAGGGAGTCGCCAAACACCGCGCGAGCGTACCCCGCCCCTTTCGCTGTGGCCACGACCGTGCTTGCCTTGCCCTATCACTCACGCATCCGGAGGCTCCGCAATGACGCTCATCGACGAGGCACCCATCGACCCCACGGAGGGCTGGGTGGCCGACCACGTTCGCCAGTACGTGTCGTCAGGCGGAACCGAAGGGCACTACTGGCGCCCAGGGGTGCCCACGCTGCTGCTCACCACGCGCGGGAAGACGAGCGGCGCCGCGCGCCGGACCGCCCTGATCTACGGCGAGGACTCCGGCGAGTACATCGTGATGGCGTCGTACGGCGGCGCGCCCGCCCACCCGGACTGGTACGTGAATCTGGCCGCCGACCCGGAGGTCGTGATCCAGGTGGGCCCCGACGTGATGCCCGCCACGGCCCGCACCGCGACGGCCGCGGAGCGGGGTCGCCTGTGGACGGTGATGACCGACATATGGCCCGACTACGACGACTACGCCACCAAGACGACCCGTGAGATCCCCCTGGTGGCTATCGCGCCTTCCTAGCTCCCTGGCTGCCAGACCATGAGCACCAGCACAGCGACGGCGGTGGTGGCGGACAGCCAGTGCAGCCACGCCGTGGCGCGGTTTTCCAGCATCCCCCGCAGGGTCTGGCTGTCGCCCTCCCCCCGCTCGGCGAGGCCCACTGCGTACTGACGCGCCCCGCGCGCCTTGCGGCCACCGAGATACCCCAGCACAAGGGATACGAAGAAGAGCAGGATCGAGATCTCGAGCCACCTCTGGCCGAACCCGTCGATCTTGCCCGACAGGTAGAAGCCGGCGAGAAGAAGGATCGCGCCGCCCGCGCCGAGCATGATGGCGCCGTGCCGGGCGAGCCCGAGTACGAGAGCGATCTCTGAGGGGTTCTCGCGGCTCTTCGCAGCCGAGACGACTACCGCGGCGATCGCGGCGCCTGCGAAGAAGAGGATCACCCCGATGAGGTGGAAGAGGATGCCGATCTGATAGCCGGTCATGGGTCTCCGGGGACGGGAAGCGGGTCGACGGCGACGATAGACGCCCCGGCGGTGGCGCGCAGGTGAACCGCGCCATGAACGGACAGCCGTCCCACGCACGCTCAACTACGGCGTTTTGCTACCGTCGCGCACCGTCGCGTGATTGGCGACCTGGCGGAGTAGCTCAGCTGGTTAGAGCAGCGGAATCATAATCCGCGTGTCGGGGGTTCGAGTCCCTCCTCCGCTACTGCACCACCCTGCATGCAGCATGGTTTTCGGCCGGGTACCCTCGCGCCATGTCTGAATCCCGCTCACTCGAAGTCGTCTTCCCCGGCGACACCAACCACATGGGCACCCTGTTCGGGGGCACCCTCATGGCGTGGATGGACCGTGCCGCCTACTTCGCCGGTTCCCGTCGCGCCCGGGGCATCGTGGTCACCCGCAAGGTCGACGAGCTGGAGTTCCGGATACCGATCCGCGTGGGGGACTTCGTTGAACTCCTGAGCC
>JBIIQA010000080.1:0-6712 GCA_044342355.1 Miltoncostaeaceae bacterium
CGGGCGATGGCGCCTGCCGTTCGTGTCGGGTCCGAAGCCGGTCGACCTCGACGTGCCGCGCGCGCAGATGCACGGATGGGCACGGTGGTCGCTCGCCGTCACGCGGCGGCCCTGGCCGTATCTCGTGACGGCGCTGGTGGTGCTGGTGGGGCTTGCCCTGCCGGTCTTCTGGATGGAACTCGGGCAGGTGGATGCCGGAAGCGATCCGCAGGGATCGACGACGCGCGAGGCCTACGACCTGATCAGCACCGGATTCGGTCCGGGGTTCAACGGGCCCGTGCAGGTGGTGCTCAGCGGGCCGGAGGCCAAAGCCAATGCGGTCGAGGTGGCGCAGCGCGCCCGTGATCTCGCGGGAGTGATCGCGGTATCGCCCCCCACACCATCACCCACCGCTGATGTGGCACTGGTGACCGTTATCCCGGCCACGTCCCCGGCGAGCCCGCGCACGACCGAGTTGGTGGAGAAACTGCCCCAGCGCCTGCGCCCTGTCGCCGGGGCGGGCACGCGTGTCTATGCGACCGGGCCGACGGCCGTGGGCGTCGACCTGTCCGAGCGCGTGGCCTCGCGCCTCCCGTGGTTCATCGGTGCGGTCATCCTCATCTCGTTCGTCCTGCTCATGATCGAGTTCCGTTCGCTGCTGGTGCCCTTGCAGGCGGCGATCATGAACCTGCTCTCGGTGGGTGCGGCATTCGGCGTCGTGGTGGCCGTCTTCCAGTGGGGTGTCCTGCGCGAACAGATCGGCGTGCCCGAGGCGGTGGCCATCGAGGCCTGGGTGCCGATGATGATGTTCGCGATCCTCTTCGGTCTCTCCATGGACTACGAGGTCTTCCTGCTCTCGCGGGTCCGCGAGGGGTGGCTCGAGACCGGTGACCCCCACCGGTCGGTCGCCCTCGGCCTCGCCGGGACGGCACGCGTGATCAGCGCCGCTGCGCTCATCATGGTGAGCGTGTTCATGGCGTTCGTGCTGACCGACGACGTGATCGTGAAGATGCTGGGCATCGGCCTGGCCACCGCGGTGCTGGTGGACGCCACGATCGTGCGGCTCATGCTCGTGCCGGCGGTGCTCAGCGTGTTCGGGCGGTGGAACTGGTGGCTGCCCGGAAGGGGCCACCGGACCGGCGCGCCGCCGCCCGGCTGATCGGGGTTCGCTCCGAGGCGACGGTTCGGCTCCGTGCCCCAGACGAGGCCCGGAGCCGAGTACCGCCGGCCTCACATTTCGGCGTCAGTGGCCAAACGTGACATCCGGGAGGATGCGGTCGAGCCACTTCGGCTGCCACCAGGCCCACTTGCCGACCAGGCGCAGCGCCACGGGCACGAGCAGGAGCCTCACCAGGAGGGCATCCAGCAGCACCGCGACACCGAGGATGATCCCCATCTCCTTGGGCGGGAGCGGTCCGGAGAGGGCGAAGGTGAAGAACACCGCCACCATCACCGCTGCCGCGGCGAGGATGACCCGTCCGGTATGGGCCATGCCGCCCACCATCGCCTCCTTGGCGTCGTGGGAGCGATCCCAGTGCTCACGTGCCGACGAGAGCAGGAACACCGTGTAGTCCATCGAGATGGCGAAGATCATCGCGAAGAAGAACACGGGACCCCAGGCATCGAGAAAGCCCTGCGACTCGAAGCCGAGGAGGTCGGCCCCCCAGCCGTCCTGGAAGATCAGGCGGGCCACGCCGAACGCGGCGCCCACGGCCAGGAGGTTGGTGATCACGCCGATCGCCGCGACCACCGGTGCCTGGAAGGCGACCAGCAGCAGCAGGAAACCGAGCACGAGCACGATGCCGATGACGATCGGCGTGTACGTCGACAGTGCCGATGACAGGTCGTACTGCTCGGCGGATGCCCCACCGATCAGTACGCCGTCGGGCAGCTCACTGCGGAGTCGCTCGATGGTCTCGCCGGTCTCGGTGGTCGATGGCCCGGTGGTGGGAACCGCCTGGACCATCGCGAGCCCGCCCTGCCCGGGCACAGGTGGCATTGCGGCGGCGATGCCGGAATCGGCCGCAGTGACGTTGCGGACCTCATCCATCTTTCCGGCCGGGCCGACGACCTGCAGGGTGCCCGGCGCCCCCGGTCCGAAGGCCGCGGTCACCAGTTCGTATCCCTGACGGGAGTTATCGCCCTCGGGAACCACGGTGATCGACGGCATGCCGGTCTTCAGACCGAACACCGGGATGGCCAGGATCAGCAGCACGATGAGTGCCGGGGCTCCGAACAGGACGGGCTTGCTCCAGAGCTTGCGGCCCCAGGCTTCAAACCGCGCAGATCGGTGGTCACCCGAATGGGCCCACGGAAGAGCGCCCTTGTCGATCCTGGGTCCGAGCTTGCCCAGTACCGCGGGAAGCAACGTGAGCGTGGCCAGGAGGATGAAGACGACGCTCATCATGATCCCCAGCGCCATGGAGCGGAACGCCGGGCTCGGCACGATCATCACCGCCGACAGCGAGATGAGCACGGTCAGGCCGGAGAACAGGACGGCCTTGCCGGCGGTGTCCATGGTCTCCGCAACGGCATCCACGGGCTTCCTGCCCGACCCGAACAGTGCGCCCCGGAACCTCACCACGATGAAGAGCGCGTAGTCGATTCCGAGTGCCAGGGCGAACATCAGCGCGAAGTTCATGGCCCAGATCGAGACGTCGAACATGAGCGTCGTGAGGTACAGGCCGCCCGCGGTGGCGACGAGCCCGAGGATCGTGAGCAGCAGGGGAAGGCCCGCGGCCACCAGCGCGCCGAATGCGAGGATGAGGATGGCCAGCGTCACGGGCCACGACAGCAGTTCGGACTTGAGCATCGCCGAGCGGTTTGCCTCGTTGAAGTCGGACCACATGCCGGATGCGCCGGTGAGGTTCACCGTCACGCCCGCGGCGGCGTCCCCGGCAAGCGGTTCCTTCAGCCGGTCGGCCGCGCGCACCATTCCGGTGGCGTTGTCGGCGGCACCGCCCATGACGATGGCCGTGCGGCCGTCCTCGCTGATCGTCTGCCCCGGCATGGGCGGAACGACCTGCGAGATGGCGCCGTCGGCCTCGAGGGTCTTCGTGACCTTCGAGATTGTCGCCGCCATGGCCGGGGAGGCCACGGTCTGATCGGGAGAGTGCACCACGACCATGAGGGCATTCGACGAGTTGCCGCCGAAGTTGTCCTGGATCATCTGGCGGGCTGCGACGGACTGCGAGCCCGTGTCCTCCCAGCCGGCGCCGGACAGGCTCGTCTCGACGCGCGGGGCGAGGAAGCCGAGGCCGAGCGCGAGCACGACCCACGCGGCCACCACCCATGTGAAGTGCGTGGCAGACCATCGGCCGAGGCGGCCGATCGGGCCCACTGCGGGTGCCGAATCGGTCATCGCGTCGCCGCCTTGAACCCGAGCTTGCGCAGGATCAGGGAACTGGGGCAATCCCCCCAGGCAACGAACATCCACTGCGAGACCCCCACGAAGGCGGTCAGGATGAGGAACCACGGCGACACCAGCCACGCGAGCAGGGCGCTCGCGATCGTGACGGTGCCGGCCATGAGGAAGAGCACGCGCTCCAGCGGCCAGCCGGGCGTATTCATGAGGTGACCTCGTTGCCGATGAGTGCGGACAGCTCGCGGAGCCGTCCCTGGATTCCGCCGCAGACGTGCTCGCACAGGTCGAACACGCCCTGGTCGGCGATGGCGTAGCGCACGGCGTTGCCATCGCGTTCGCGGCTGACGATTCCCATGCCATGGAGCAGCCCGAGGTGCTTCGACACGTTTTGCTGCGACGTGCCGAGCTCGCTCGCGATCATGCCGACGGCCATCGGCCCATCACGCAGGTGGTCGAGGATGCGGATGCGCATGGGCTCCCCGAGGACCTTGAATCGTTCGGCGATGAGCTCTGCCAGAGGATCGGGAATGGGATGGGGAATGGCCATTGACTCGCTCCGTCGGAGGGATGGACCGGGCAAACCTACTGAACAACTAAACAGTTGTCAAGATGTGAATGTGGTGGTATGGGCAGGGAAGGGATGCGCCCCTCCTGCGGAGAAAGCGCAGGCCATGACCAGTCCCCGCACCCTGACGCTGTCCGACGCCGCTGAGGTGTGTGGCACGACGAAGAAGGCGCTCGAGCGGCGCGCCGAGCGCGGCACGCTCGCGGTATCGCGCCGCGCGGGAGTGCGCGTGGTCGAGGTGCCGGAACTCATGCGGGTGGGGCTTCTCGCGGCAGATGCGGAGGTGCGCCGGCCCGGCGCGCCGGGCGCCGCCGACCGACCACTGGCGATCCTGGCGCGCCGCGCGGCCGAGGCCGATGCCGACATGCAGGACCTGCGTGCGACCCTTGCCTCCACCGAGGCCGCGCTCCACCGTGCGCGCGAGGACGCACGCATCCTGCGCATGCACCTCGCAGCCCTCACCGCAGTCCCCGGCCCCGACGTGTTCGCCGAAACCGCGTAGGGCGTCACACCCGCCCGGGGCGCCCGCACCGGCGGCTAGCGTATGTCCCGTGGATGAACCTCCGCAGGGCGATGAGGGAGTGGTCACCCGGCTCCATCCGGACGGCCCGGTGGACGCCGCGGCCGCCCGGGAGCAGCCTGTGGAGGGACTCACGGTGATCGGCGTGCCCGGGGCCTTCGCCGCTCTCGAGGCGCACCGCGCCCTTTCGGCCGGTAGTGACGTCATGCTGCTGACCCCCGACGTCGATCTGGCCGACGAGGTGGCGCTCAAGCGCCGTGCCGCGGATTCCGGGCGTCTCGTTCTGGGCCCGGGGAGTGACTCGGCGATCATTGATGGCATCGGCATCGGCATCACCAACGTCGTGGCACCGGGTCGGGTGGGCGTCATCGCGACGTCGGGATCGGGGGCACAGGAGGCCACCGTCCTGCTCGACCGCTTCGGTGTGGGGGTGAGCCGCGCCCTTGTGACCGGCCCACGCGACCTCTCCGATGAGGTGTGCGCCATCAGTACGCGTTCCGCGGTTGCGCGCATGGCCGCGGATCCCGGAACCGATGTGGTGGTGCTCGTGGCCGAGGGCTTCTCGGCACGCGGTGCCGAGGCGGCGCTCGCGGCGCTGGGGGCATGCGGCATGCCCGCGTCGGCCTGTCTGATCGGCGCGGGATCGATGCCGGCCCCGGACGGCGTCGAGGTGCACGGCGTCATCGATCAGGCCGTCGTCGTGGCGGCACGCCGGGCGGGTGCCCGCCCCGTCATCCCGGCTGCCGAGCCCACCGGCTGGGTGAGCGCGGGCCACGTGCGCGGGGTCTTCTCGGGGTCGGCGCTGTGCGCCGAGGCCGCGTCGATCCTCGCCGAACGGCTCGGGCGGGTGGTGTCGAACACCCCAGCCGGGGGCGCCGAGCACCTCGATCCGCGCGATGTGGTGCGTGGAAATGCCTGCCTCGACCTGCAGGCGGAGTCCGCCGTTCACGGCACGCCGCATCCGCTTCTCGACCCATCGCGCCGGGCTGACCTCATCGCGGAGACGGTCGCCGACCAGACCGTCGCCGTCATCCTGCTCGATGTCATCCTCGGGCGCGGTGCGCACGCCGACCCCGCCGGGGCGCTCGCCCCGGCCATCGCCGGGGCACTGCAGGCACGTCCCTCGCTGCAGGTGGTTGCCCATGTCTGCGGTACTGAGGCCGATCCCCAGGTGCTGTCGCGCCAGGAGGATCAGCTCTCCCGTGCCGGCGCCCGCGTGGCCCCGACGAGCGCGCAGGCCGCGCGTCTCGCCGCGGCCCTCGTGCGCCCCGGCCGCTGACGCCCGCGTGCGGGTTCGCATCGTCACCTATTCGGCGATGCCGCGTGGAGGCGCAGTGCATGCCCGGCGGCTGGCGGAGGAGGTTGCGGCCCGGGGTCATGAGGTGGAGCTGTGGTCGCTCGCCCTCGAGGGGGCGGGCCTGACCGTGGGGCCGGGCGTCGCCACCCATCAGGTGCCGCTGTCGCCCGTCGCCGGCGAGGCCGCGTCCGCTCGGGTGGCCCGGGCGGCCACGGCGCTTGCGGATGCGCTGCGCCCGGCACCTCCCGCCGATGTCCACCACGCGCAGGACCTGCTGTCGGCACGTGCGCTGCTGGCGCTACGGGCCGAGGGCGCGGTGCCGCATGTCATCCGCACCGTGCACCACGTGGACGCCTTCGAGGACCGTTTTCTCGAGGAGTGCCAGCGCGCATCGATCCAGGACGTGGACCGATGCATCGCGGTGTCGGAGTTCTGGGCCGATCGTCTGGCCGATGAGTTCGGGGTGGCTGCGGCGGTGGTGCCGAACGGCGTCGATGCCGATCGCTTCGCGGGGTGTCTCCTCTCGCGTGCGGAGGCGGGTGCCCGGATGGGGTGGGGCGACCGACCGGTGGTACTTGCCGTCGGCGGCGTGCAGCCGCGCAAGGGCAGCCGCGTATTGCTCGAGGCCTTCGCCCGCGCCCGGGGACGGCTCGCCGGGCACCCCCTGCTCGTGGTGGCGGGCGGCGACGGCATCTTCACTCACCCCGGTGCCGTCGAGGCGTGGGGCGACGATGCTGTCCGCCTGGGGCTGGTGGTGCACCACGGACCCGGGGCGCCCGACGATGCCGATGTCGTCCGCATCGGCATCGTCGGTGATGACGACATGCCCGCGCTCTACCGGGCAGCGGACGTGCTGGCATTCCCCTCGACCCGGGAAGGCTTCGGGCTCGTCGTGGTGGAGGCGATGGCGGCGGGGCTCCCCGTGGTGACGAGCGACATCCCGGTGCTCGCGGAATTCCTGCGCGATGACGATGACTGCCTCATGGC
>JBIIQA010000082.1:0-6609 GCA_044342355.1 Miltoncostaeaceae bacterium
TCGGGGCCCTCGGAATCACGTTCGCGGCGGCTGTGCTCGTGGCCATCGCCGAGATCACCACGGGCGTACGGCTTCCCACATCGGCGCTCGCCGAGCGCGTCGGCGCCTTCGCGGCAACATCGTTCTTTGGCAACCAGAACAACTTCGCCACGTACCTCGCACTCACGCTGCCCTACCTGCTGGTGCTGCCCGTGGTGGCGCGCGACGTACGCCTCCGAGTGCTGGGGGCGGGCGGGGCGGTCATCGCCATCGCCCTCATCCTGTTCTCCGGGTCGAAGGCCAACCTCGTCGCGGTCGGGATCATCCTCATCGGGATGCTGGTGGTGCTGGCCACCGACCCCGCCATGCGGCGGGCGTTCGTGGCGGCCCTCGTGGTGGTGGGGGGCGCCCTCCTGCTGATCATCCCGTCTCTCTTCGGGGCGGGGATCGTGCCGCTTCCCGAGCAGGCCGTGGCCAAGCTCGACTTCGGCACCCTGCAGGCCCAGGTGCAGAGCGGGTCGGGCTCCGGGGCCGTGCGCAGCTCGCTCCTCGGCACGGGCCTCGACCTCGCTGCCGGGACGGGGGGCGTGGGCGTGGGGGCCGGTAACGCCGAGGTGGTGGTGCGCGGGCAGCAGGGATACGAGGGCGTGGCCAACCTGCACAACTGGACCCTCGAGGTGCTGGTGGACACCGGCATCATCGGCCTCGTCCTGTTCGGCAGCCTCTATGTGATCATGCTGGTGGGCAACCTCCGGGTGGCCCGGCGCACGCATGATCCATGGCTGCGGTACATGGGCCTCGCAGGATCGCTGGCGCTGCTGGGCTTCATCACCGGGAGCCTCGGGCCCTCCACGGCAATCCACTTCGCGCCGATGTGGATCACCTTCGGCCTGTGCCTCACCACCATCGTTCTGTCGCGCCACGTGGGCCCCGACGGGAGGATCCCCTGAACATCCTCATGATCAGCCACATGTACCCCAGCCCGGTCAATCCGACCGGCGGAATCTTCGTGCACGAGCAGGTGAAGGCCCTGCGCGCACGGGGGCACGATGTGCGGGTGGTGTCGCCCAAGGGCTGGGCTCCGCCGGGCCTCAGCCGCTGGTCGTCGTACCGCGACGTGGTGGCCCGCGACGTCGTGGACGGCATCGAGGTGCACTACCCCCGCAAGCTCACCCTGCCCGGTGGGCGCCTGCGGCACCGCAATGCCGAGGCGTTCCTGCTGGGTATCCGGCGCACGGTGCGCCGTATCCATGCCGAGTGGTCCATCGACGTCATCCACGCCCACATGATGGTTCCCGATGGCTGGGCCGCGTCGCGCATCGGCCCCGAGCTCGGGGTGCCGACGGTGGGCACCGCGCACCGCGCCGATGTTCTCGACATCCCGGCGCAGGGCGCGAAGTCGCGCATGCAGGTTGCGGAGGCGATCCGGAGCCTCGACGCCGTTGTCACGGTGAGCCGCGCCATCGGTGACGCCGCCGATGCCATCGCGCGCCCGAAGCGCCCCATCACGGTGGTGCCGAACGGGGCCGACGCCGAGGTGTTCCTCCCGCGCGATCCCGTCGAGGCACGGCGGCGGCTGGGCATTCCGGAGGGGGGACCAGTCGTCTCCTACGTGGGGAAGCTCGTGCCGCGCAAGGGCGTGGACACGCTCATCGAGTCGATGGGCGTGCTCGCGGCGCGGGAGGGCGGGGCGCCGCACCTCGTGATGGCCGGAATCGGGCCCATGCGCGAGTCACTGGAGCAGCGGGCCAGCGAGCTCGGCGTGGCCGATCGCATCACGTGGCTCGGCAAGGTGCCGCATGACGACGTGGGCTGGGTCATGTCCACGGGCGACGTCTTCATTCTTCCGTCCCTGTCGGAGGGGCTCCCCACCGTCGTGTGCGAGGCGATGGCCTGCGGCCTGCCCGTGGTGGCCACCGCCGTCGACGGCACGCCCGAGATCGTGGACGAACCGGCCACCGGCCTGCTCGTTCAGCCGCATGACATCGATGGCATTGCGGCGGCGCTCTCCCGCCTGCTCGACGACCCCGCGCTGCGCGCGCAGATGGGGGCGGAGGCCCTGCGGCGGTCCGCGGCCGACTACACCTGGGCCGCCAACGCGCGCCGCATGGAGGATGTCTATTCCGCGGTGACGCGCGGATGAGCGCAGACGAGGCGCCCATCGCGGTGGTGCTCCAGGCCTCCGGCCCGAATGCGCTCGGCATCATCCGCTCCCTCGCGCATGAGGGCGTACCGGTGATGGCCACCGACCGCGACCCTCTCGCCATGGGACTGCGCTCGCGGCACGCGCGGAAGATGGTGCTGCCCGATCCCGTGGACGACGCCGCGGGGTTCGTCGAGCACCTCGAGGTGCTCGGGCGCTCGCTCGCCGCCCGCGGCGTGCTGTTTCCCACGCACGACGAGGCCATCGAGGTGATCGGCCCGCACGAAGAGCGCCTGTCGGAGTGGTTCGACATGCCGTGGAGCCCGTGGACGCACTTGCAGCCGTACATCGACAAGGCCGCCCAGCACGCAGCCGCCCGGCGCATCGGGTTCCCCGTTCCCCTCACCGTCGAACCGGACGATGAGGCGGATCTGCGGGCGGCCATCCCCGGCATGCGGTTCCCGGTTGTACTGAAGCCCCGGGTCGACCCGGCGGGCTTCAAGCGCACGTTCGGCCGCCAGGTGCTCCAGGCCGCGGACGGCGAGGCGCTTCTCGCCCAGTGGGACCGGGCCGCTGCCCACCGTCCGCAGGTATCGGAGGTCATCCCGGGCGGCGACGACACGCTGTGGACGCTGGGCTCCTACCGTGATGCCGACGGGCGGCCGCTCGCCTCGTTCACCGGCCGCAAGCTGCGGCAGTGGCCGCCGCACTTCGGAACCGCGCGGGCGGCCGAGGCATGGTGGGATCCGGGACTGGCTGCCCGCGGTCATGCGCTGCTCGACGAGATGGGATTCCACGGCATCTCGCAGGTCGAGGTCAAGCGCGATCCGCGCGACGGGCGTGACTACCTCATCGAGGTCAATCCCCGCTCGTGGCTGTGGATCTCGCTTGCCACGGAGGTGGGCGTCAACCTCCCCCTCGCCGCGTATCTCGATGCCATCGGGGAATCACGCACCTGGCCCGAGGGGCACCGAAGCGACGTGCGCTGGGTGCTCTCGGCCAAGCACCTGGTGGCCACGGCGGGCGAGGTGCGACGCGGCCGGTGGGGCAGGCGCGCGGCGGTGGACACCCTGAAGCCCCCGGTCATCGATGGCGTGCTGTCGCTCAGCGACCCCATGCCGGGCATCGCCCAGGTCGGGCGCATCCTCCGCAGGACGACCTCATGACCACCTTGGCAATCCGCATCGACGGGGCGCGGCCCGCCTTCCTCCCGCGCGCCCGCTGGGTGCTCGAGACCCTCGCCGAGGGACTGGGCATGGAGGCCGCGTTCACGGATGGGGACGCCGACATCACCTATGCGCCCGAGCCCCCCGCATCCGGCACATGGATTCCGCTGCAGGACAGCGCACAGGCCTTCTTCGAAGGGCAGGAGGCATTCCCGGATGACGCCGTGCACGCGGTCGGCGGCCTCACCCTGCTCTTCCCCCCGGTCGCACCGGATGCCGTGATCCCCGGCGACATCGTGGCGAGCGCCTTCTACCTGCTGGCCCGGTGGGACGAGTACCGGGTGGCCGACCGCGACCGCTTCGGCAGGCTCCCCTTCGCGCGGAGTGCCTTTGCGCAGATCGGGGGCCTCGACATCGAGGACCCGGCCGTGGAGGGCTATCTGGCCGTGCTGCGCACGGCGCTCGGACTCCCCGCCCCCGACGGCTGGACCGTGCACCTCACCCACGACATCGACCGCATCCGTCGTCGTACACCGCGCGGGATCGCCCGCTCGGTCAAGCGCCGTCGCCACCGTGCGGTGCGTGACCTGGTGGGACACGACCCGTGGGACAACATCCCGGACCTGCTCGAGACCACCTGGCGACGCGGGCTCAGGTCAACGGTCTTCCTCATCGGGCGAAACCGCCACCGCCTCGACGGTACGCCGCGGCGTACCTACGAGCGCGAGCGGCGCAACCTTGCGGCGGCAGTCCACGCGGCGGGCTCCGAGGTGGCGCTGCACGGGTCGTTCGCCTCATCCGAGAGCGGCGACGACCTTCAGGAGGAGGTGGCGATCCTGCGGGGTGAGGCGGGCGACATCCGCGGGGTGCGCTTCCACTACCTGCGGTTCCGGTACCACGACACCCCGCGTCGCGTGGAGCGCGCGGGGCTGTCATACGACGCCAGCCTGGGATTCAGCGAGCGCCCGGGGTTCGCCGCCGGGTACGCGCGCCCCTTCCGTCCGTGGATCGTGGGCGAGGAGCGGCCGGCCGGCATCACGCTGATTCCCCTCGCGGTCATGGACACCACACTGCATTCGCACCTGGGACTGTCCCCGGCCGCGGCGCGTGAGCGCGCCCTGCGGGTGCTTGACGTCGTCCGTCGCCACGGCGGTCGCGTGGCGCTGCTCTGGCACAACACCTATCTCGCGGACGAGCGGGCGCCGGGCTATGACCGGCTATGGGAGGACCTGCTCGACGATCTCCACGAGCGGGGGGCGACCATGGGCCCCATCTCACCCGACCCACGACCGGGCGGCGCGCGCCTTGATGGCACGCGCATCGTCCACCTCACGAGCGTGCACCGCCCGCGCGACGTGCGCATCTTCCACAAGGAGGCCCAGGCCCTCTCGGACGCCGGTGCCGAGGCATCGGTGCTCGGCCTCGAGCATGCCGCGCGCCGGTTCGACCGCATCCGTGCGGGATGGGGCCTCGTGCGCCGCGCACGCGCCATCGACGCCGACGCGTACCACGTGCATGACCCCGAACTGCTTCCCGCGGCGGTATGGCTGCACCGCGTCACCGGCAGGCCGGTCATCTACGACGCCCATGAGTATCTCGGCGAGACCGCGCGCACCAAGCGCTGGATCCCGGGGCTGCTGCGCCGTCCGGTCGCCGCTGTGGCCGCGGGGGCCGAGAAAGCCGCCGGGCGGCGGCTGAGCGGCGTGGTGACGGCCAACGAGGACCTCGCCGCGCGCTTCGCTGCCGCGGGCTGCCGCGCGGTGAGCGTGGCCAACAGCCCATTTGCCGGCACGTTCACGCCACCCGGTGACCCCGAGGGCGGCGTCGTGCTCTACGTCGGCGGGCTCGGACCCCTGCGCGGGCTGCCACTCATGCTCGAGGCCTTCCCCCTCGTCGACGTGCCGGGCGCGCGCCTGCTGCTTGCCGGGCCGGGCGACCCGGGCGACGACCTGCCCGCGGGGGTGGAGCACCTGGGTGTGGTGGACCACTCCGAGGTGCCGGCGCTTCTGGCCCGTGCATCGGTGGCGTGGATCCCCCTGCGCCGCCACGGCAACTACGACCGGGCCGTTCCCACCAAGCTCGTGGAGGCCATGGCGATGGGCCGTCCCGTCGTGGCGAGTGACCTGCCGCGCATGGCCGCGATCGTCCGGTCCACCGGCTGCGGGATCGTGGTGCCGGCGGACGACCCACACGCCCACGCCGCCGCCATCCGCCGCCTGCTCGAGGACCCGGAGCTCGCGCGCGCCATGGGTGCCGCCGGGCGACGGGCATTTCTCGATGGCCTCACGTTCGAGCGCGAGGCCGACGCGCTCACGTCCTTCTACGCCGAGGTGCTGGGCTGATGGCGCGCGTTCTGTACGTCTCGCAGTACTTCGTGAGCGGCGACCAGCCCGGGGGAGTGCGCCACTGGCAGCACTGCCGTGCGCTCGCGCGGGCGGGCCACGAGGTGACCGTGGTCACGTCGTACGTGCAGCACAAGGAGCGCACGATCCCCGAGGAGTACCGCGGCAGGCGCATCGTCCGGTCCACCGAGGACGGCCTCGATGTCGTGCGCACCTACTCCACGCCGGGATACGGCCGTGACCTCCGGAGCCGCCTCTCCAACTACGGCACGTTCGCCATGTGGTCGCTCATCGCCGAACTCAAGCTGCCCCGGCCGGACGTGGTCGTGGCGTCATCACCCTCCCTGCCCGCCGCCGCAGCGGCCGCCGCCGTGGCCCGTGCGCGAGGTGCGCGGTTCCTCCTCGAAGTACGTGACCTCTGGCCCGACTCCGCCGTGGCCATGGGCCTCGTCACACATCCTCGGGTCATCGGCACGGCACGTCGCATGGAGCACTACTGCTACCGCCGCGCCGACCGCATCGTCGCACTCACCGAGGGAATCCGTGATGGGGTGATCGCCTCGGGCGTCGTCCCGGCAGGGCGCGTGAGCCTCATCACCAACGGGGTCGACCTCGACGTGGTGCCCGATCCCGCGCAGCCCGCCGATGTGCCGGTGCCGGAGGATGCCTTTGTCGCGATGTTCGTCGGCGCACACGGCACCTACTCCTCGCTCGGCACGGTTCTCACCGCGGCGGGGATGCTGCAGGACGACCCACGCATTCGCGTGGTGCTCGTGGGCGGGGGTGACCAGAAGCCCGCACTCGTGCAGCAGGCATCCGACATGGGGCTCGACAACGTCACGTTCATCGATCCCGTCCCCAAGCGGCAGGTACCTGCGTATCTGGCGCGTGCGGACCTCTGCCTGCTGCCGTACCAGGACCGCGCGCTGTTCGCGGGGGCGCTCCCCAACAAGGTGTTCGACTACCTGGCGGCGGCGCG
>JBIIQA010000083.1:0-6526 GCA_044342355.1 Miltoncostaeaceae bacterium
GGTGGCGCACCAGCGGTTGATGAGGGATGCGGTGGTCTCGGGCAGCACCACCGAGTCGGCGGTGCTCTGCCCGACGAAGAACGGCATGCTGGCGGGCAGGGGGCGCGGCGTGTTCTCGCGCACGCGCACACGCCATGCGGGTGACTGCCACGGGCTCATGCGGAAGAAGTCCTGCCGCAGCACGTCCTGACGGATGAGCGCGGTGCTGACCGCACGCGAAAGGCAGTCGTTGAACAGTCCCTTCCAGTGCTGCTCGCCATTGGCGCTGAGGATGTCCTCGCGTGCGAGTTCCGGATAGAAGTCGGGCCATGCGCCGGCGACATCGCTGCCGATGACCCACGCATTGGCGGTATTCCACTGGGTGTTGAACAGGCGCGCCAGCTCTGCGGCGGGTGCTGCAGTGGCCACCCCCTCAAGGGTGAGATCGGGCGCGTAGCCCGCGGCGAGGCTGCCGGCGGCGAGCGCGGCATGGCCACCCTGTGAGTGGCCCCACGCGATCCAGCGGTTCCCGGCCCCGGTCGAGGGCAGCGACCGTGCGGCCCGCACGGCGTTGATGACGTCGCGCCCTTCCTCCGCGGAGATGAGGTAGCCGGACGGGCCGGGGGTGCCGAGCCCTGCGTAGTCGGTGGCGGTCACCACCCATCCGCGGGCGAGCATCTGGGAGATCCACGGAAGATTTCGGGTGGGCGATGAGGTCCGGGACGGCGCGCAGGTGTCGCCCAGCCCGATTGTGCCGTGGGCCCAGGAAATGACGGGGCGTCCACCGGCTGGGCCGCGCACCTCCGGGATGAACACCATTCCGCTCGCGGCGCGCGGTGTGCCGTCGCCGGCCTCGGAGAGGTAGAGGATCCTCAGGGCCCGTCCGCCGTCCACCGCCACGCCGAGCGGCTCGGCCCGGATGATGTCGCCGGGGCGCCCGTCGGGAAGGGGGTCAGGGGGCTGGTAGAACGGCGCGAGGGCATCCTGGCGCGCGTCCTCGCGCGCGTCTGCGCTGACGGCGAGCACCACCCACGCGAGAAGTGCGATGAGGATCCCCATGGTGACGAGGCCGAGGATGATCGTGCGCACGCGGGGGGAGCCACTCATGCACGGGAGGCTCGCAGATACGGTGCACGAGATACAGTCATGGACGTGAGTTCGCACCATGACCCGGGGCACGCTGCCGTCGACCCCGAAGACTTCAAGGCCGCGCTGGGCCTGTGGGCCAGCGGCATCACCGTGGTCACCGCGATGGGGCCGGACGGGCCGGTGGGCATCACCGCCTCCGCGTTCTCGTCGCTATCGCTGCACCCTCCGCTCGTGCTGGTGTGCATCGGCAACGCGTCGTACCACCACGAGCACCTCACCGATGCACCGGGCTTTGGTGTGCACATCCTCGGCGCCTCGCAGGAGGAGGTGTCCAACACCTTCGCCTTCACGCGCGAGGAGCGCTTCGCGGGTCTCGACGTGACGGACGGACCGTTCGGTGTGCCGTTGATCTCCGGTGCGCTCGCCCGCCTCACCTGCGAGCGGCACGAGGTCCTCGCCGGCGGTGACCACTCCATCCTCATCGGGCGGGTGGTCGCTGCCGAGGTCACCGAGGGCGAGCCGCTCATGTGGTGGAAGGGCGGCTACCGCCGCCTCACCGATACCCCGGGATAGGCTTCCCACATGACGAACCCCCCGATCAAGCTCCGCTCCACGCAGCGGAGGCACCCCGGCCGCCGCTATGTCGCAGTCGCCCTTGCCGGTGCTGCGCTCGCCACGCTGCCATCCGTTGCCGCCGCTGGTGCCGCGCAGGGTGATGAGGTGGTTGCCCGCGCGCTGGTGGGCCTGCAGCGTGATACCGCCGGCCTTAACGCGTTTGCCTCCCGGGTGTCCAACCCCGCGAGCCCGCAGTATCGCCGGTACATGTCGGTGCCCGACATCGCGGCGCGCTACGGGGCGCGGCCCGCGACGGTTTCCCGCGCGCGGCGGTCCCTCGCCGCCGCCGGGCTCACCGGGGCGTCGCTCGACGTCACGCGGGGCTTCCTCGTGGTACCCGTCACCGCTGCGGAGCTGACGCGGTTGCAGAGTTCATCGGGGGCAATGGAGCGCCTGAAGGGCGCCCCGGTGACGGGCGTCGTCACTCAACCCGCCGCACGCGCGCTGCACGAGAAGGCTGCGCCAGTGGAAGCCCGCGAGACGGCGCTGTCGGCGCCAGGGTGGCCGTCGCGCACCGGTACGCCGCGCGGGTGCGCTCAGGGCGTGTCCACGCCCACGCCGCCCTCTCCGCAGGCAGCCGCGGCGTTCCCGGCATCGAAGGTGTTCACGCCCAACCAGTTCCAGGCCGCATTCGGCATGTCAGGCCTGCACCGCTCGGGCGTGCAGGGGCAGGGCCGCCACATCGCGCTGTTCGAGGTGGACGCGGGCTACAAAGCCGAGGACATGGCGGCGTTCGCGCAGTGCTTCGGCCTGCCTGCCCCCCGCCTGCGCGCCGTTCCGGTGGGGCAGTCGACGCCCGTGAGCCCATTCGCGAGCACGGCCACCGTTGAGGCCCAGCTCGACATCCAGGCCGTCATGATCGCGGCGCCCCGCGCCCGCATCAGCGTGGTGCAGGGCAACGCTGCGGCATCGATGCCCGAGATCTTCTCGGTGTCGCTTGACGCCCGGCGCATGCGCGGGGTGCCCGACGTCATCTCATCCAGCTACGGCGTGTGCGAGCCCCTGGCGCAGTCGGGCGCGGAGGCACCGTTCATCAACGGGCCGCAGGGGCGCCAGCTCACCGACTGGGTGCTTGCCACCGCAGCGGGAGCCGGGGTGAGCGTGGTGGTGGCCGCCGGCGACTCCGGCGCGCAGTCATGCGCGCACAACGTGGGCTCGGTGCCCGGTGATGTCTCGGGCCTCGGTCCGCTCACCCAGGTGACCACCAACTACGTGGAGTACCCGTCATCGTCTCCGTGGATCACCGCCGTGGGAGGCACCACCATGACCCTCACGCGCGACAACCGCATTCGCACCCAGAAGCCGTGGAACGACCGCACCTCGCTGGGCACCGCGCCGATCCAGCCGACGCTGGTGGGTGGCCTGCCGGTCCTCAGCTTCCCCGCGGGAGGCGGGAGCGGGGGCAGCAGCATGCTGTACGCAACGCCGTCGTACCAGGTGCGCGCGGGAATCACCTCGACCCGGCGGCTGGTGCCCGACGTGAGCATGTATGCGTCGTGGGGCATTCCGCTGGTGTGCAGCGTGTTCAACCCGGCGACCGGTTCCGGACCGTGCCCGCCCACCTCGGCGTCGTGGCCCTTCATGTCAGTTGCGGGAACCAGCTTCGCCGCTCCGCTCCTGGCCGGGGGTCTTGCCCTGGTGAACCAGCGTGCGGTTCAGGCAGGGCAGCCCACCGTCGGCTTCGTCAACCCTCTGCTCTACTCGGCAGGGGCACCGGCGATCAACGACGTGACCACCGGTGACAACGACGTGTTCGACACGGGCCGGTGCTGCTTCGCCGGTCCGGGATATGACCAGGCCACCGGCCTGGGCACGGTGAACGCTGGGCGCCTTGCCCAGGTTGCGGTGCGCGCGGGCGCGCGCGGCTGACCCCCGTCGGGGGACCGCCTGACCCTATGCTTACCCGCCAATCGTTCCCCCTCACAGGAGGCCCTCATGCCTGACCGTTCCACCACGAGGATCGTCGTCGGCACTCTCGTCGGCGCCCTCACCGCATCGGCCATTGCCGTTGCCGTCCCCACGACGCAGGTCGGGGCCCGCAACGCCATGCTGGTGCCGGCCGATGCCCGCGCAGCCGGCCTGCCCGCAAGCCTGCGCGAGGTGTTCGAGCCCGAGTTCAACGAGCGCATCTGGCTCTGCGACGCCAAGGGCACGTCTCAGGTCGAGGCCGGAGCCTCACCTGTGACGTACGTCGCCAACACCGAGCAGCTCGCGGGCGGCGTGGTGACGGAGCTCGGCCAGGAAATCTCGGTGTTTGCGACTCCGGCGGCGGCCCAGGCGGTGTTCCAGCAGGTGGTCTCGAAGGCCAGGTCGTGCAAGGGGACGGTCGTGGCCACGGAGGGCGGGGCGAAGACGCGCATCACGCGCAGCAACGGCACCGCATCGTTCACCTCCGACGGCCAGGCGGCCGTGTGGACCGTGCAGGTCAAGCGGGGCCCCATGGGGCTCGCCGCGCTCAACGAGGCCGATTACAACATCTTCCAGCTCAACGGCAACGTCATCCAGTCCGTGGAGCTCGACCTGCTGGGCCGCTCGGCCACCAGGGTCACCTCCGCGCAGCGCAACAAGGTGAACGCGCTCGCGCAGACCCTGGCCGCGCGCTGGACCACCGCTCCCTAGTTCCCTGGCTCCCAAGGCCGCCCGCCCGGGCCGGGCGGGCGGCCTCTAGGGTTCGGGGCAATGAACTCGCACGCGGACAGCCCCATTGGGGTATTTGACTCCGGGGTCGGTGGGCTCACGGTGCTCGACGAGTGCCTGGCACGGCTGCCGGCTGAGGACTTCGTGTACTTCGGCGACACCGCATGGTTCCCGTACGGCGAGAAGACCGCCGACGAACTGCGGGCGCGGGCGGAGGCCATTGCCGCGTGGCTGCTGGAGCAGGGCGCCAAGCTCATCGTGGTGGCCTGCAACACGGCCACGGCCGCGGCGCTCGCCCACCTGCAGACGCACCTCGACGTGCCGGTGATCGGCGTGATGACGGCCGAGAGTCATGCGGCGGTGCAGTCGAGCCGGTCGCGCCGCATCGGACTGCTGGCCACCGAGGCCACCGTGGCGTCGGGGTCGTACCAGCGGATGATCGGGGCGCATGACGCCGGCGCCGAGGTGACGGCCGTCGCGTGCCCACGCCTCGCCCCGGCCATCCAGAAGGGCGACCCCTTCGACGACGAGATCGTGGCGATGGTGCGCGAGTACACCGATCCGCTGCGGGCAGCCGATGTGGACACGGTCATCCTCGGGTGCACCCACTACCCGATGGTGGCGCGGCTCATCCGGCGGCAGGTGCCGGGGGCCACGCTCATCTCGTCGGGCGAGGAGATCGCCCGCGAGATCGCCGAGACCCTGGACCGCCAGGGAATGCGCCGCAGCCCCGGCCGGGAGGGGCACTACGTGTTCGCCTGCTCGGGCGACCCCGATGAGTTCCGGGTGGTGGGGTCGCGCTTCATGCAGATGCCCTTTGGCGACGTGGTGCACGTCGACCCGGGCATCGCCGCCGGGGCCTGAGCCATGGCCGTCGAGCGGGTCCTCGCCACCATCACCGCGGACGACGGGGAGGTGCACGACGCCCTGCTCCACGTGGATGATCGCCCCACCCGCGTGCGCGAGCGGGCCACCGGCAGGCGCACGGCGGTCATCCACGTGCACGGGATCATGGGCAACTTCCTGGTGGGCACGCTGAGGTTCCTGCCGGCGCTGCTGGCGCGCGCCGGGTTTCCCACGCTCGTGGTGGAGACCCGCATGGGCAACGTGGGCCAACTGTTCGGGAAGGCCATCTTCGAGGACGCCGTCAAGGACATCGCGGCCGCCTGGTGGTGGCTGCAGTCGCAGGGCTACGACCACGTGGTGGTGTGCGGGTACTCGAGTGGTGCCACCCTGGCCGCGCGGTACGTGGCCACGCACCCCATCTCGGCCATCCAGGGCCTCGTCTCGATTTCCGGGCCATGGGGCCTTCCGCAGTCGCTCGAGGAGCGCAGCCGCAAGTGGGGCGCCGAGCCGTCGTATGACGACATCGTGCAGCAGCTCGCAGAGGTGGTGGGGGACGGCACGCCCGACAGCCCGGACGACGACCGCCTGTTCGTGATCGAGCGAAGTCGCGGGCCCACGCGCCGCCCGAAGGATTCCGAGGTCTACACCTACCGCACCTGGTGGCATTCACGCGGGCCCGAGGCCGATGCCGCCATGGCCTTTCGGCAGTTGCCCCACGTGACGGTGCCCACCCTGTTCACGCAGGGCGACGCCGACGACGTGGTGGCGCCTGAGGAGGCCGAGCGGCAGGTGGCGCTGTTGCGCGAGAGCGGCAACCCCGACGTGCGTATCGCGCGCATTGCCGACGCGACGCACTTCTACAAGGGCCAGCAGATCCTGCTGGTGGACGCCATCACATCGTTCCTCCGGGACGTCACGTGAGCACCCGGCGCGGGGGACACCGGCGACCGGCGTTTGGCCGTGACGACCGCGCCCTGGGGACGCGCCTGCTCACCCTCGCGACGGCCGACGGCCACGAGTGGGACGGGATGCTGCTGAAGCCCCGGTTCGGCGACCCGGCGCGCAAGCGTCTGCTGGTGATCGTGGTGCACGGCTCGGTGGGCAACTACCTCACCGGCGTGCCGCGGCGCATCGCGTTCGACCTCGCGGGCCATGGCTTCCCGGTCATGAGCATCAACACCAGGCTCGCCAACTACGGACCGTTCTTCGGCGGTGGCCTCTTCCAGAAGACGCCCCTCGACCTCGCGGCGGCGCTGGAGGCGGCCGCGCGTCAGGGGTATGACCGCGTGGCGCTGCTGGGCTACAGCATGGGGTGCACGGTGTGCACCAACTTCATCGCGCAGGAGCAGCCGCCGCAGGT
>JBIIQA010000084.1:0-6428 GCA_044342355.1 Miltoncostaeaceae bacterium
GGCGTCGTACCGGGCCGCGACGGCGTCCCAGTTGACCACGTTCCACCACGCCTCGAGGTACACCGGACGCTTGTTCTGGTACTCGAGGTAGTAGGCGTGCTCCCACACGTCGATTCCCAGGATGGGCGCCTTGCCCTCGGAGAGCGGCGTGTCCTGATTCGGGGTGGACATGACCTCCAGCGCACCGCCCGATACCACGAGCCACGTCCAGCCCGAGCCAAACCGCTTGACGCCGGCGTCGTTGACCTTCGCCTTGAGATCGTCGAGTGACCCGAAGGCGGAGTCGATGGCGGCCCCGAGGGCACCGCCGGGGGCGCCGCCGCCATCCGGGCCCATGATCTCCCAGAAGAGGGAGTGGTTGTAGTGACCACCGGCGTTGTTGCGCACGGCCCCGCGGATGTTCTCGGGGATCTGATCGAGGCTGGTCAGTACCTCCTCAACCGTGGAGTTCTCCCACGCCGTGCCGGCGAGTGCCGCGTTGGCGTTGTCCACGTACGCCTTGTGGTGGCGATCGTGGTGGATCTCCATCGTCGTGGCGTCGATGTGGGGCTCCAGCGCGTTGAACGCGTAGGGGAGCGGCGGGAGCTCGAAGGGCATGCGGCCTCCTCGGAAGTTTGTCGTCTCGATGACCTTGCCTGCAGTGTGGCCGATGGCGGCGCGCGATACACGGAGATCGGCGCATCCGGAGGTGGATTTCGGCACGCCCGGCGGGTGATTCGCCCGCCCGGGTGCGCCAGTGTCGGGTAATGGATGCTCCGCAACACCCTGATCATGCGCTCGGCGCCGCGGGCGAGGCCGCCGCCGCACGATGGCTCGTGCGGCGCGGATGGCGCATCCTGGCCACCGGCTGGCGCGGCGGGGGCGGCGAGATCGACATCGTCGCCGAGCGCCGCGGGATCGTGGCGGCATGCGAGGTGAAGACCCGGACCACGGTTGATCCCCACGCCCCGCCCCTGCGCCACGCGCAACAGGAGCGCCTCGCAAGGGCTGCACTCGCATGGGGTGCCCGCCACCCCGCATTCCGGCATCACGTGGTGAGGCCGGAT
Source organism: Miltoncostaeaceae bacterium (assembly GCA_044342355.1). Lineage (GTDB taxonomy): Bacteria > Actinomycetota > Thermoleophilia > Miltoncostaeales > Miltoncostaeaceae > SYFI01. Next base: position 1,047 of record JBIIQA010000084.1, read on the forward strand.
CTCATCATCGTCTGCCCCCGGGGGCCGGGATGGGACATCACCCGGATCGAGGACATCACCCCCGATACCTACTCGAACAGGGTCAGGTCGTCTCCATAAGCCCGCGACCGGAACGATCGGCGATGCAGTGGGCTCGGGCCGATGGCACGCACCGCATCGGTGTGTGCAGCCGTGATGTACCCCACATGTCCGTCGAACCCGTACGCCGGGTACGCCTGTGCCGCGGGGCCGCGCATCAGGCGGTCACGGGCCTCCTTCGCGATCACCGAGGCGGCAGCGATGGCCGCGCTTGTGGCGTCACCCCTCACGACCCTCCGATGTGGAGGCGCCCCCGGGCCGAGATCGAAGCCATCCACAAGGGCGACATCCGGAGGCGGATCAAGCGCCGCAAGGGCATCGCGCATGATGCGGATGTTGGTGGCGTGCAGTCCGTGGGCATCGATCGATCGGGCCGATGCGCTCACCACCACAACTTGCCGGGCGTGACGCATCACCACCCCCACGAGGCCCGCCCGCCTGCGCGGGGTCAGGCGCTTCGAGTCATCGAGCCCCGAAAGATCGCGTAGGGCATCGTCTGCGAGCCCCTGCGTATCGAGGCACACCGCTGCTGCGACGATCGGCCCCGCGAGACAGCCCCGCCCCGCCTCGTCGGCACCCGCCACGAGGCGCCCGCCCAGCCCGAGGTCATGCGCGAGAAGCGCGGACACGGGCGATGAGACCGGACGGGCGCCGCCGGGGGTCACTCCTCGGTGGCGGTCTCCTCGACGACCGTCTCCTCGACCTCCACGACCGGGGCCTCGGGCTCCACGGCCATGGCGGTGACGTCCTGCTTCTGCGACATCCAGTTCTGCTTCTCGCGCACGCGGGCCTTCTTGCCCACGCGGTCACGGAGGTAGTACAGCTTGGCGCGACGCACGTCACCCTCAAGGGTGCGCTCGATCTTCTCGATCTTCGGCGAGTGCACGGGGAACGTGCGCTCCACGCCCACGCCGAAGCTCTGCTTGCGCACGGTGAAGGTCTCGCGGGACGACGCGCCCTGGCGCTTGATGACCGTGCCTTCGAAGACCTGCACGCGGCGGCGCTGGCCCTCGATGACCTGGAAGTGCACGCGCACGGTGTCGCCCGGACGGAACTCCGGGACGTCGTCGCGGATTTGCATCCGCTCCAGGCTCTCGATAACGGTCATGCTGGGGTGTCCTCCTGAGGTGAAAGCGACGGCGAGAATAGCAGCGTCCCGGCGCGGGGTGCCGGTATCACCCGTGACCGCCGCCAATCCTCAATCGCGGCGTGGTCGCCGGACAGCAGCACCGGGGGTACGCCCCACCCCTGGTATTCAGCGGGACGCGTGTAATGCGGATGCTCGACCCTGCCCTCGAGGCCCGGTGAGAACGACTCCCGATGAAGGCTCTCGTCGTTGCCGAGGGCTCCCGGCAGGCGTCGCGCCAGCGCGTCGATGATGGCCATCGCCGCCACTTCACCGCCGGCGAGGACGAACGGGCCGAGGCTGATGCAGTCGTTGGCGAGGTGCTCGTGCACCCGCTCATCGAATCCCTCGTAGCGCCCGCACAGCAAGGTGAGATCGGGCAGCGCGGCCAGCTCGCGCGCAACGGCATCGGTGAAGGGGCGCCCACGGGGCGAGAGCACCACCACGCGGCGGCTCGCGCGCACCTCGTGCGCGGGCATGCCGTAGACGGCCTCCATCGCAGCCGCCATCACATCAACACGCAGCACCATTCCCGGCCCGCCGCCATAGGGCGAATCATCCACCTGCCCCTGGCCGAGCGGCGTGTGATCGCGCGGGTTGTAGCACCGGATGTCGAGGCCGGATGACTGCGCCGCATTCGTGAGGTGCCGCGGGCGGCGCATCCAGTCGAACCACTCGGGGAAGAGCGTGAGGATGTCGACGTTCACAGCAGATCTCCGCGCAGGGTGACCGCGCGGGCGGCGAGATCGATGCCCACGACCGCATCCCTCGTGAAGGGGATGAGGATCTCGTCATCGGCCCGTGCGACCACGAGGGCATCGTTTGCCGGCCCGGGGTACACCTCGCGCACCGTGCCGAGGATGGTGATGCCATCCCCCACCTCGAAACCGATGAGATCCCGCACGTAGAAGGTGTCCGGGTCCTCGGGCACGGGCAGGCGCGCGACGTCCACGCGCAGGTACCCGCCCGTGAGACTGGACGCGTCGTCGCGGGTCTCAATGCCCTCGAAGACGAGGATGGCCTTGGGTGCCTCGCCGCGGCGCCCGGCGAGAACGAGTGGGTGATCCTCGCCGCGCACGTGGACGATCACCGACTCGCCGTCACGAAGGGTGCCCAGGGTCGGCCCGTCGGCGTGTGCGGTGATCGCGCCCTTGATGCCGTGGGGGCGACCCAGCCGCGCGATGGCGACCCGATCGCCCGGATGCGCCATCGCGCTAGTCGACGATTCGGAGGCCCAGCCCGCCCTCGCTGCGGGGGCCGGTGGCCGCCCGGAGCAGGGTGCGCAGGGCATGGGCGCCACGGCCACCGCGGCCGATGACCTGGCCCCGGTCGCTCTCGGCCACCACCAGATCGACCACGGCCTCGCCGCGGTCCTCTCCGATGCCGGACGAGACCTCGTCAGGGTGCTCCACCATGGCACGCGCGATGCGAGCCACCATCTCGGCGGCGCGGTCCTGGCTCACCCGCGACCGCGGACGATCGAGATGAGCTTCTTCACGGCCGGAGTGGGCTGGGCGCCGTTGCCCACCCAGTGGTCCGCCCGCGCCAGGTCGACCTCGACGATCGAGGGGTCGGTCTGCGGGTTGTAGCGACCGATCGTCTCGATGTTGCGACCGTCACGCGGTGAGCGCGAGTCGGACACGACGACGCGGTAGATCGGGTTCTTCTTGCTGCCCACACGGGCAAGGCGGATCTTGACCACTGTGCTCCTCGGTATTCGGTGTCAGGCGAACGGTAGAGATGGTGTGCCGCCCTTGCCCATGCGCTTCATGAGCTTTTGCATCTGCTTGAACTGGGCCAGGAGTTGATTCACCTCCTGGACCGTGGTGCCACTGCCCGTCGCAATCCTGCGACGACGGCTGCCATTGATGATGTCCGGGCGGGCGCGCTCGGGCAGGGTCATGCTGCTGATGATGGCCTCGACGCGGTCGATACGCCGCTCATCGATGTCGACATCCTTCATCTTCGTAGCCTGGCTCAGCCCGGGAATCATGCCCATGATCTGGCCGATGGGGCCCATCTTCCGTACCTGACGGAGTTGGTCGAGGAAGTCATCGAGCGTGAGGTTGCCCCCGCGCATGCGCTCCTCGATGCGCTTGGCGTCATCGGCATCGACGTTCTGCTGCGCTCTCTCGATCAGGCTCAGCACATCGCCCATCCCGAGGATGCGCGACGCCATGCGGTCGGGATGGAAGGCCTCGAGGGCATCGACCTTCTCGCCGGTGCCCACGAACAGGATCGGCTTTCCGGTGACCGCCCGCACCGAGAGTGCCGCGCCGCCACGGGCATCACCGTCAAGCTTGCTCAGGATCACCCCGTCGAACTGCACGGCATCCTGAAACGCCTGCGCCACCTCCACCGCCGTCTGGCCTGTCATGGCGTCCACCACGAGAACGACGGAGGTGGGCGTCACCTCATCGCGGATGGCCACGAGTTCGGCCATCATCTCGGTGTCGATCGTGAGCCGGCCGGCGGTGTCGACGAGCACGACGTCGCGGCCTGCGCGCGCAGCCGCGGCGATGCCGTTCCGTGCCACCGCGACGGGATCGGTTGCGCCGTCCTCGCGGTGGACCGGCACGCCGATCTGCTCGCCGAGGACCGCCAACTGCTCCATGGCGGCCGGCCGGCGCACGTCGCAGGCCACCATGAGCGGCGCGCGGCCCTCTGCGGCCAGGAGGCGCGCGAGCTTGGCGGTGTGGGTCGTCTTGCCGGAACCCTGGAGACCGGCCATGAGGATGACCGTCGGCGGGGTCGCCGACATGGCGAGGCTCACGTTGGCGCCGCCCATGAGGCGGGTGAGCTCCTCGCTCACGATCTTCACGACCTGCTGGTCAGGCGTGATCGACGACATCACCTCATCGCCTGTGGCGCGCTCCTTGATGGCGGTGGTGAGCTGCTTGACCACGGGCAGGCTGACGTCCGCCTCGAGCAGCGACAGGCGGATGGCACGCATTGCCTTGTCGATGTCGGCGTCAGTGAGCTTCCCGCGGCCCCTGAGGCCCGAGAAGACTCCCTGCAGCTTGTCGGTGAGTGCGTCGAACATGGTGTGGATCGCGCGGTGGCACGCGACCTGCGGAGATTACCGCGCTAGTCGCCCTGACCTGAGCCGGGAGAGAAGATGGCCTCGGCGAAACCACGCGGATCGAATGGCTGAAGGTCCGCGATGTCCTCCCCCACGCCGATGAGGGCCACGGGGATACCGAGCTCGCGCTCGATCGCCAGGACGATGCCCCCGCGGGCGACGCCGTCGAACTTGGTCAGCACCAGCCCGGTCACCGGCACGGCCTCCGAGAAGAGACGGGCCTGTGACAGGCCGTTCTGACCGGTGGTCGAGTCGATGACCAGCAGCACGTGATGCGGTGCCCCGTCCATCGCCTTGCCGGTGACCCCGTGCACCTTGCGCAGCTCCTCCATGAGGTTGTGCTGGGTCTGCAGGCGGCCGGCGGTATCGATGATGACCACGTCGGCTCCGCGCGCCCGGCCCGCTGCCACGGCATCGAAGGCCACGGCCCCGGGGTCGGCGCCAGGCGCCTGCTTCACGATGTCCACACCGGCGCGGTCCGCCCACACCGCCAGCTGCTCGACGGCTGCAGCCCGGAAGGTATCCCCGGCGCCGATGACAACCTTCTGCCCGAGTTCGGTGAGGCGATGAGCCACCTTGCCGATCGTGGTGGTCTTCCCCGCGCCATTCACCCCCACCACGAGGATGACGGTGGGCCCATCCCCGAGTGCAATGCGGGCGGGCTCAGGTGCCAGGCGCCGCCCGATCTCGTCGGTCAGGGCGCGGGCGAGGGAATCGCCCGATGTGATCGTGCCGGTGGAGGCCTGCTCGCGCAGGGACTCGACGATGTCCGTGGTTGCGGGCATGCCGCAGTCGGCCATGATGAGGGCCTCCTCCAGCTCATCCCATGTGTCGCCGGACACCAACGTCGACGCGTAGATGCCGGCAAGTTGCGGCGAGATGGCCTGGCGCTGACTGGCCGACAGGTTCTCGCGCAGGCGGCGGAACAGCCCGCCGCGGCGCGGCTCCGGGTCGGGCGCCGCCGCGGCAGGGGCATCAAGGCCGAAGAGGGCCGCGAACTCGCTGAGCCCGCCCCCCGTGTGTGCCTCGCTCACCCTGCCTGCGCGGCAGGCGCATCGGGTGGGCGGGCCTCAGCCAGCTGCCTCCGCACCCACGG
>JBIIQA010000085.1:0-6405 GCA_044342355.1 Miltoncostaeaceae bacterium
TGCCCGGAGGGTCCGGGGTAGTGTCTCCCACCACGGCCACTGGAAAACCCGCCAAGCCCGATTCCCCAGCCCCCACACCCCCGAAAGGAATCACGATGGAACAACTCAACAGACGCAGGGTCGCGGCCGGCGCCGCCGCGCTGGCACTCCTCGCCGGAGGCGGCGTGCTCGCGGGCTGCGGATCCGAATCCAGCAGCAGCAGCGTGGCAACAACGACAGCAGCCGATACCTCCACGCTGCCTGCCAATGGGGTGGAGAAGCTCTCCGCCGAGGAGATCCTCGATACAAGCCTCGCTGCGGCAAACGCCGCATCCTCGGTGACGGTCAAGGGCTCCTTCACCGAGGGAGGAGAGACGATCGCGCTTGACCTCCAGCTTGGGACCGATGCCACCAAGGGCAGCATCACGGCGGAGGGCGTCACTGTCGAGATCCGCGTGACGGGCGGCAAGTCGTACTTCAAGCTCAGCGCCCAGGACTTCGCGACGGTCGCCGGACAGGGAGAAGATCCTGAGGTCGCCAAGGCCATCTCATCGCTTCTCGGCGACAAATGGATCGTGTTGTCCAATAACGAGGACGGCGATGCCCTTGGCGCTCTGGGAGAGCTGGGGCAGAAGGACTCACTGCTCAGGGAGATTTTCGAGTCCGACGGCGAGTTGACCGTAGAGGGCACGGGGTACGCCGTGGGCGCACCGGTGGTCTTCCTCGAGGACTCGGAGGAGTCGGGGACCATCGCCATCCAGACGGTTGGTGAGCCCTACCCCGTGCAGATCATGGCGAAGGAAGCAGCGGGCGTGATCACCTTCACCGAATGGAACGCCCCCGTGGTCGTTGGCACACCCGCCGATGTGATTGACCTGGATGAACTCATGAATCTGGGCGGCGACTCCGGCTCCACCACCCGCCAAGCGGCGAGGTTCTGAGCCGCGATTCACTCATGAATCTGGGCGGCGGCTCCGGCTCCTCCTCGGGCTAGAAGTCGCTTTCTCACCTACCGGGGGGCCGCGCATTCGGCGCGCGGCGCCCCGGTAGGTGATTGGTCCACGGGGCACTCTCCGCCGGCCTCGTGGTGCCGGATTTATCGATTGGCGCCCTTCAGTCGCAGGCACATCGCCGGCTTCGCCGTCGAGGTGAAACGCCCTCCGGGTTCCACCCCTTCGGGGCGCCTATTGATTGGCGCCCTCCGCCGGCAGGCACACGCTGCCTTTCAGGCAGCGAGGTGAAACCGTCTCCGGGTTCCACCCCTTCGGGGCGCCTTTCGGTGCGCCTATGTGCGAACATACGTTCGCATGATCGTCACGGCACTCATCCCGCTGTTCGCCCTCCGCATCGCGGTGCTCGAAGCACGCGTGGCATGGGATGACCCCATCGCGCTTGGCCCGGCACCCGGCGACCCGCAGGTCATCGGCGCATGTACTCCGACCGCATGGAATGAGGGCGTGCGATCCGGCCTGCGCGTGGGCGAGGCTCTCGCGCGCTGCCCGGGGCTCGACCTGGTGATACCCGACCCCGATGCCGTGCGCATCGCCGTGGACCGTGTGAGCGCGCGACTCGAGGACCTCGGTGCGGCCGTGCAGCCCGATGGCACCGGCACATGGGCATTCACCGCAGATGGCCTGGTACGCCTGCATGGCGGCCTTCCCGTGGTCATGCGCCGTGCCCGGGCGGCCCTGCCCGTCGGATGCGACGGGCGTGTGGGCGCCGCGCCCACGCCCTTCGCATCGCGCGAGGCGGCACGCGGCGGCGTGGTGGTGCATGCCGATGAGGTCGCAGACTTCCTCGCCCCCCTCCCCGCCTCACGCCTCCCCCTCTCCCCACGGGCGCACCAGGCACTCTCCTCCCTGGGCATCCGCACCATCGGGCAGGTGGCCGCGCTCCCCCATTCATCGGTGCTCGACCGCCTGGGCAAGGAAGGGGAGCAGGCATGGCTCGTCGCGCGCGGCGGGGATGATCCGCGCCTTACCCCGCGCACGCCCCCCGACCCCATGGAGGAGTCCATGGACTTCCCGGAGTCGGTGGGGGCGCTGCCGGCACTGGAGACCTCACTGCGCATGCTCATCGCGCGCATCTGCGAGCGCACCATGGCGCGCGGTTGCTCGGTGCGTGCCCTCATCCTGAGGGCGAGGCTCGAGGACGGGGGGTCATGGACACGAACGGTGTCGCTGCGCGAGGCCACCACCGACCCCCGGCGCATCGGCATCGCATCCCTCCACCACCTCGCGCATGTGGCCGCACCGGTCACCCGCCTGGCCATCGAGGCCGATGCCGGGGGGGCCGCGGGCGCAGGGCAGATGTCGCTGGTCGCCACCCCGGATGACGAGCGGCGGCGGCGTGCGGCGGCGGCGCTCGCACAGGTACGGGCCGCAGAGGGCACGGCGCAGGTGATGCGCCTGGTGGAGGTGGAACCCTGGACACGACTCCCGGAGCGCCGATGGGCACTCGGGCCCTACGAGGCCTAGCCCGCGCCAAGGCGGTGCGCGTGGTACCGACCCCCGGCGGCCTTCCCCATGCCGTGCTCGATGACGGGCAACGGCGGCTGGTGGTGGCCGTGCGCGATTCCTGGCGCGTGCAGGACCGCTGGTGGACTGATGAGCCGGTGGACCGCTCCTACTTCGACGTCGTACTCGAGCCGGGCAGGACCGCACTCATCTACCGCGAGTCATCGGGCGCCTGGTTCGCGCATGCCTAGTCCGCCCTACGTCGAACTCCATGCCCACTCGGCCTTCAGCTTTCTCGACGGAGCGTCGCTGCCGGATGAGCTCGCCGCGCGCGCCGCAGAACTGGGCCATACCGCGATGGCCCTCACCGACCACGACGGACTGTCGGGCTCGATGGAATTCGCCCATGCGGCCACGGCGTCTGGGGTGCGCCCCATCACAGGGGCCGAGATCACGGTCGGTGATCGTCACCGACCGGGTACCGCCCCCGTCGTTCGCGGGCATGTCACGTTGCTGGCCATGGATGCACAGGGGTACGCGAACCTGTGCAGGCTCATCACCATCTCGCATGCGCACACGCGCGATTCACGTGACCGGCGTGCGGATGACCCCATCCTGCCCATCGACGCGCTGCCGCTGCATCACGCGGGGCTCGCGTGCCTGTCCGGGTGCGCACGGCACGGCCTGGTGCCGCGGCTCGTGGCAGCGGGTCGGCGGGTGGAGGCCGAACAGGCCCTGCGCCAGCTGGTGGCGATCTTCGGACGCCGCCGCACATGGGTCGAGGTGCAGCGGCCGGGCCTGCGCGGCGATCGCGTTCTTGCGCGAGCACTTGAACAGCTGGCGGCGCACGTAGGGGTACCCGCGGTGGCCACGGGTGACATCCATGCGCACTCGCCCCGCCGGGCATTCCTGCAGGACGCCCTCGTGGCCATCCGCCACCGCCTCACCCTCGACGCATCCGAGGAGATGCGCCGCGGCAACCGGCAGGCGGTGCTGCGCACCCCTCAGGAGATGGCCGCGCGCCTCGGCGAGCACCCCGGGGCAGTGGCCGAATCGGTGCGACTGGCCGAGATGCTGTCGTTCGATCTCACGCGCGACCTGGGCTACCGGTTTCCCGACTTCGTGGCGGGGCATCCCGGCGAGAACGCCGATGGCGCTCTGGCACGCATCTGCGCCGATGAGGCCCGCAGGCGCTACCCCGGGTCCGCAGGGCGTCATGAGGCTCTCGCGCGTCTCGACGAGGAGCTCGGTCTCATCCGTCACCACGGGCTCTCGGGGTTCTTCCTGCTGCACCGCGACATCCTTGAGATCGCCCGGGAGGTCGCGCTGGAAGTGCGCCCCGAGGGGTCGGCCCGGCGGTCGCTGCCCCCCGGTCGCGGACGTGGGTCATCTGTGGGATCCATCGTCTGCTACCTCACGGGCCTTTCGCACATCGACCCGGTGGCGAGCGGGCTCTTCCTCGGCAGGTTCCTCAACCGCGACATCCGGTCGGTGCCCGACATCGACCTCGACTTCCCCCGCGACGTGCGCGCGCGCCTCATCGAGGAGATCGTCCGTCGCTACGGAACCGATCACGCCGCGCTCGTGGCCGCGTTCCCCACCTTCCGCGCGCGCATGGCGATCCGCGAGATCGGCGGCGCGCTGGCGCTGCCCCCGGCCGACGTGGAGCGCCTCGCGCGTCTGTCAGACGGCTGGTCATCAGCGGAGGCCGTGGAGGATGAGATCCGCCGCATGCCGGGCGGCGAGGACCGCCTGCGCTCACGTCGCTGGAGGGCCCTGGCCATGCTCGCGAGGGAAGCCGCAGGCCTCCCCCGCCATCTCGCCCAGCACTCCGGCGGAATGATCGTGAGCGCCACCCCTCTTCCGGAGCTGGTGCCCGTGGTGCCGGCGGCATCCGCGGGCCGGCAGATCTGCCAGTGGGACAAGGACTCCTGCGCAGATGCCGGGTTCGTGAAGATCGATCTCCTCGGGCTCGGCATGCTCACCGCCGTGGAGGACTGTCTCGATCTCATCGCCTCCACGCACGGACAGGCCCCCGATCTCTCGCGTATCGGATTCGATGACCCCGCCGTCTATGCAGAGATCCAGGATGCCGACACGGTTGGCGTATTCCAGATCGAGAGCCGTGCGCAGATGCAGAGCCTGCTGCAGACCCGCCCGGAGAACCTCGGCGACCTCACCGTGCAGGTGGCCCTCATCCGCCCCGGTCCTGTGAGCGGCGGGGCCGTGCACCCCTACGTGCGCCACCGACGGGCGCGGCGTCACGACCCCTCGTTCCGGCCCCCCTATGACCACCCGCTGCTGGAACCCGTGCTCGAGGAGACCCTGGGCGTCGTGGTGTTCCAGGAGCAGGTACTGGAGGTGGCCATGGCGCTCGCGGGGTTCAGCGCGGGCGAGGCCGAGGACCTCAGGCGCGCCATGAGCCGAAAGCGCAGCCGCACCGCCATGCTGCAGATGTGGCAGCGCTTCCTCTCAGGCGCCCGCGAGCGGCACGTGCCGGATGAGGTCACGCGCACGGTGTTCACCAAGCTCATCGGATTCTCCAACTTCGGATTCCCCAAAGCGCATTCGGCCGCGTTCGCCGTGCTGGCCTACCAGAGCGCCTGGCTCAGGCGGCACCACCCCGCCGAGTTCCTCGCCGCGCTGATCAACTCCCAGCCCATGGGCTTCTACCCCCCGGCAAGCCTCGTACGCGATGCCGGAAGGCGCGGCGTGCGCACCCTGCGCACGTGCATCCGCCGCTCACAGGTGGGCTGCACGGTGGAGGACGGGGCGGTGCGTCTGGGGCTGGGCATGGTGCGGGGCCTCGGCGACTCCGCCGCGCGCATCGTGCAGGAGCGGGAGGAGGGCGGGGGCTTCGCCGGGCTGGCAGACCTCATCAGCCGCACGAACCTGCGCCCCGAGCAGATGGCCACGCTCGCCCGCGCCGGGGCGCTGGACGGCTTCGGGGTACCCGAGCGCGAGATGCTGTGGCAGATCGGCACCCTCGCGCGGCCTCGCTCCACGGCGGCGGGCGAACAACTGCCCCTGCCGCTCGACCCGGCCGCCGCTCCGCCGCTGCCCGCACCCGATCGCATTGACCGGGTGCTCGCCGAGTACGAGACCACCGGCGTGTCGACCGGATGGCACCTGATGACCCTCGTGCGCCCGGCCCTGCCCCACGGCACGATCACCGCGCAGGCGCTGCGGGAGGCACGCCATGGCAGCACCGTGACGATCGGCGGAATGGTGGTGGCCCGCCAGCGGCCGGCCACCGCGGGAGGAATCGTCTTCCTGCTGCTGGAGGACGAAACCGGCGCGATCAATGTGATCGTGCGCCCGGAGCTCTACGAGGCCCAGCGGGCCGTCATCCGTGCCGACCCCCTGCTCGTGGTCACCGGCCGTCTCGAGCGCAGGGGGAAGGTCGTGAACGTGCTCGCCCGCGATGTCCGGCCTGCCCGGCTGCCAGCCCGTGATCCGGTGCCACTCGCGCAGCCCGCCGACGCCCGCGTGCGGCAGGTGGTGCCGGCGGCACAGGACTTCGCCCGCGGCCGGCGCTAGACGGGGTCGGCGGCCGCCAGCCCGCTCACGAGGCGCTGCACACGGCGCCGGAGCACCGCCGCGGCCTCCGCCGCTCTCGCGGACGGCGATCCCCGGAACCCCTCCATTCCCACCGGGGACCCGAATGCCACGCGCACGGGTCCCCGTCCCACGGGCAGCCCGCCGCGCATGACGCGGTGGCTGCCCCATATCCCAGCGGGCACCACGGCAGCCCCCGGGGTGAGGGCGAGCCAGCCCGCCCCCCGGGCGAAGGCCTGGACCTGAGCCGAATACCCCGGCACGCCCTCCGGATAGATCACCACGATGCCGCCATTGCTCAGAACGCTCCGCGCGTGACGCAGCCCCCCGATCTCGCTGCCATCGGTGCGCATGGGTTCGAGACCGAGGTGCAGCAAGAGGCGGCGCACCACGGGGGGTCCTTCGTGGTGCC
>JBIIQA010000014.1:0-21604 GCA_044342355.1 Miltoncostaeaceae bacterium
AGCACCACCACCTCGTCGCCGGGTCCGGCCTCCACACGCTCCACCCCCCGCACAGCACAGGCAAGCGGCTCCACCATTGCGGCACGCTCCGGGGCGAGGCCCTCGGGCAGCGGCAGCATGTTGCGCGCCACGATGCGGGCGGGCACACGCAGGTACTCGGCGTACGCCCCGGACAGGTAGACGATCGACTCGCACAGCGACGGACGGCCGCGGCGGCACGGTGGGCACACACCGCAGGGCGCCGAGTTGGCCACCACCACGGCGTCGCCCTCGCGCACCGACCTCACGCCCTCCCCCACCGCGAAAACAATGCCGGCGGCCTCGTGACCGAACGGCGCCGGCGGCGGGGGAAGCGCGGGGTGCGTTCCCTGGCGGAGCATCTTCGCGTCGGTCGCGCACGTGAGAGCGCGGGTCACCGCGATGACCACTTCACCCGATGCGGGCAGGGGGTGCGGGACATCCTCCAGGCGGAGATCATCGGGACCATGGAGAACGAGGGCGCGCATGGCGGGCGACGGTACCAGCCGGGTAGCCTGCGGCCCGATGGCAGATCCCCAGATCAGCACCGTGCACGCCCGGTACCCGGAACACCTGCGAAGCCGCGTGGACGCCTACCTTGACGGTCTGTGGTTCGCCGCCGCCGATGGGCGCGAGGCTGACGAGGCCCAGGGCACCGAGGGCCTCGTCGAGGCCATGCGGTATTCGCTGCTCGCCGGCGGCAAGCGCATCCGCCCGGTCCTGGCCCTCGCCACGGCGGAGGCCCTGGGGCGTGACCCGGGCGATCTTCTTCCGGCCGCGGCGGCGATTGAGCTGGTGCACACCTACTCGCTCATCCATGACGACCTCCCGGCGATGGATGACGACGACCTCCGGCGGGGCATGCCCACCTGCCATGTGGTGTACGGCGACGACGTGGCGATCCTCGCCGGTGATGCCCTCTTCGCCGAGGCCGTGCGGCTCGTCTGCGAGGAGCAGGGCGGGGGACCCGCCGTGCAGGTGGGGATCCTCCGCGAGATCAGCCGTGCCGCGGGCGTGGTCGGGATGGTGGGTGGCCAGTACCTCGACCTTCAGGGCGCAGGCGCGGGAGGCGCCGATGCCCTCGCTGCCATGCACGCCCTCAAGACGGGCCGCCTGATGGCGGTATCAGTGCATGTCGCCCTCGTGCTCGCCCCTCCCCCGCCCGCCGAAGACGCCATCTACCGCGCATTCGCACGCGAGCTCGGCCTGCTCTTCCAGATCGTCGACGACATCCTCGATGTCGCCGGGTCGGAGGCGGAACTCGGCAAGGCGATCGGGGCCGACGAGCGCATGGGCAAGGTGACGTACACGAGCCTCCACGGCCTGGAGACGGCGCGGGCGCTCGCCGCGGAGTCGCATGCGCGCGCCATGGCACTCCTGGATGGACTGCCGGGCGCCGTGGATGACCTCGCGGCCATTGCCGATGCGGCCTTCGCCCGCCAGAGCTAGCGGGGAGAGTCGGACGCCCGCGCCGCTGCGGCCTGCTGCCGCGGCGTCCATTAGCGTGCACCTCTTGTAGGCCTTCCCACGTTGCCAGGAGAAATCAGGTGCCACGACGCCCCATCTCGCTCGAGCTCGGAATGGCCACATACATCGCGAAGAAGAAGTTGCTTGAGCGGAAGGAGATGTTTCCGTTCACCCTCATGCTCGAGCCCCTCGAACTCTGCAACCTTGCGTGCACCGGCTGCGGACGGATTCAGGAGTACAAGGACGTCTTCCACAAGCGCCTGTCGGTGGAGGAGTGCCTGAGCGTCGCGGAGGAGTGTGGCGCGCCGATCGTGAACATCCCCGGCGGCGAGCCCCTCATCCACAAGCAGATCGGCGAGATCGTCCACGGGATCATTGACCAGGGGCGCTTCGTGTACCTGTGCACGAACGGCATCCTCATGGAGCGTGCATTCGACCGCATCGAGCCCACCAAGCGCTTCGCCTTCGTCGTCCACATCGACGGGATGGAATCGGTGCACGACCACGCCGTCGACCGTCAGGGCGTGTTCAAGAAGGCCACGGCGAACATGCGCGAGGCCATCGCGCGCGGGTACCGCGTGTGCACGAACACCACCATCTTCCGCGGTACCCCCGCCCAGGACTACGTCGATCTCTTCGCGTACCTCAAGGACATGGGCGTCGAGGGCTGCATCACGTCGCCCGGCTACGACTACGCATCGGTCACTCAGGACCGCGAGCAGTTCCTCGCACGCACCGACGCCCAGGCGCTGTACACCGAGGTGCACGAGCGCTGCGATGGACTCGATATTCCTTTCTACAACAACCCCCTGTTCCACGAGTTCCTGCAGGGCAAGCGCCAGTACCGCTGCTCCGCCTGGAGCATGCCCACGTACACCGTGGAGGGCTGGCGATCGCCGTGCTACCTGCTGGCCGACAAGCACGTCCAGAGCATCAAGGAACTGTTCGAGGGCACCGACTGGGAGAGCTACGGCACCGATCGCGATCCCCGCTGCGCGAACTGCCTCATGCACTGCGGCTACGAGGCTTCGACGATCCTCGATGCCATGTCGAGCCCGAAAGACCTGCTCGCGCTCGCGCGCGGGTGAGGTCGAGGGCGAGCGGGGTCCCATGCATCACGGCGTGCTCGCGCTCGTGTGCGCCGTGCCCTCCGAGGAGCGCATGCTGCGGCGCTTCGCGGGGCCGGGCGTGCGCATCATCCTGACGGGCATGGGCGCCGGGCCCGCGGAACGCCGCGCCGGGGAGGCCATCGGTGCCGGGGCCACGGCCGCGATCTCGGTGGGGTTCTGCGGTGCGCTCGACCCCTTACTCTCCCGGGGCGACGTCGTGGTGCCGGACGAGGTCCGGGATGCGATCACCGGAGAGGTATGGCCGTGCGATGCACTGCTCGTGCAGGGTGCCGGCGACCGCCATGGCACGCTCGTCACCGCCCACGAGGTGGTGTCGGACCCGGCGGCTCGCGCGCGGCTCGCAGGCCTGGCCGTCGACATGGAGAGCGCGGGTACCGCACGCGCATGTGCCCGCGCGGGCATACCCTTCGCCGCCATCCGCGCCGTCACCGATCGCGCGGATGACTGTCTGCCCGATCTCACGGGTGTCATCGACGCCACGGGTGGCGTGCATCCCATGACGGCCCTGCGGAGGCTCGCCACCCACCCCGCGGACATCCCCGCCTGGACACGCCTCGCACGCGGCGCGCGGGCGGCACGTCGTGGCCTCGTGCCGGCAGTGGCAGCGGTGCTCGGGGATGCGGCATGACGACGGCCCTCGTCACGGGTGCCACCGGATTCATCGGTTCGCACATCGCACAGCACCTGATGACGCAGGGCATCGAGGTACGGGGGCTCCTGAACCCCGGCGGCGCGTCGGCCGATGCCCTGCCGCCGGGGGCCGATCCGGTCATCGGTGACGTCCGCGACGCTGATGCCATGCGCCGCGCCGCAGGCGGGGTCGACGTCATCTTCCACGCGGCGGCCCGCTACTCGCTCTCCCGGCGCGAGGCGGACCTGATGGAGGATGTCAACGTCGGTGGGACGCGGGTCATGATCGATGTTGCCCGCGATCGTGGTGTGCGCATGGTGCACACGTCATCGGTGGCCACCGTGGGGATCCCGGGGGATGGCACGCATGGCGACGAGCAGACCGGGCAGCCGATGTCGCAGGTCATCGGCGCGTACAAGCGGTCGAAGGTGCATGCGGAGTCGCTCGTCCGCCGAGCTGCCGCAGCCGGACTCGCGGCCTACGTGGTGAACCCGAGCGCCCCCATCGGTCCGGGCGACCGCCGGCCAACGCCCACGGGTCGGCTCATCACTGAGGCCCTCGCGGGACGGATCCCGGCCTACGTGGACACCGGCCTCAACCTCGTCGACGTGCGCGATGTCGCGGCGGGCCACCTCCTCGCCCTCGAGCGCGGCATACCGGGACGCCGCTACATCCTCGGCAACGCGTGGGGCAACCTGAGCCTCCGGGAGATCCTGCAACTGGTGCATGAGGCCGGGGGGCCTCCGCCGCCACGACGGCGCATCCCGCATGGCCTCGCGATCGCTGCGGCGGCGGCGGACGAGTTCGTGGAGGGGCGCCTCCTGCGACGCACCCCGAGAGCGACGCTGGACGGCGCCCTCCTCGCGCGAAAGCGCATGTTCTTCTCACCGCAGCGTGCGATACGCGAACTGGGGCTCCCGCAGTCGGACATCGTCACCGCGATGCGGGATGCCGTCGCGTGGTTCCGGGAGCATGGAGCGCCGGTGAAGGCGGTCGCGACGTGACCAGCCAGCTCACGGGCGCGGAGATCCGCGGGGCAGCACGCCTCGCAGCCGACCGGGGCGCGCAGTACCTGCGCGGCATCCAGGCCACCGACGGGTACTGGTGGGGCGAGCTTGAGTCGAATGCGTCAATCACCGCCGAGCAGTTGTTCCTGCTTGAGGCACTCGGACGTGCCACCGAGCGCGATCGCACCGAGGTGGCCGCGGAGCTCCTCGCCACCCAGTGCGACGACGGGGGCTGGGCCGTGTGGTTCGGCGGCGGGGGCGACCTCGACGTCACCGTGGAGGCCTGGTACGCGCTCAGACTCGCCGGCGTCCCCGCCGACGCCGAGCCCATGCGCCGGGCGCAGGCCCGCATCCTCGCGCTCGGCGGAGCAAACAAGGCCCGCTTTTTCACGCGCCTCTGGCTCGCGGTGCTGGGCAAGTATCCCTGGGAAGCCCTGCCCGCAGCTCCCCCGGAACTCATGCTCATGCCGCCGCGGGCACCCATCTCCGTGTACCGCTTCGCCTCGTGGGCCCGGGGGACGTTCGTGCCGATGCTCGTCGTGCTGTCGCGCAATCCGACGTTCCCGCAGGCCCCATCGGTGGAGGACATCTTCGCCGAGGCCCCGGGCAGCGTGGAGGGCCCACCACCGCGTGCACCCGGCCCGCTCACGAAGATGATGGCGCGCCTCATGCCCATCGCGCGCCTCTACAACCGCCACCCGATCGGGGCGATCAGGCGCATATCCGAGCGCCGCATCCGCAACTGGATACTCGACCGGCAGGAGGCCGATGGGTCATGGGCCGGCATCCAGCCACCGTGGGTGTATTCGATCATCGCCCTGCATGCGATGGGCATGCCGCTGGACCACCCCGTCATCGAGCGCGCCCTCGACGGCTTCTCCACGTTCACGATCCGCGAGGGCGGCCGCATGCGCATGCAGTCGTGCCTGTCGCCCGTCTGGGACACCGCCCTCGCGGTGATCGCCATTGACGATGCGGGCACGAGCGGAGATGACGATGCCCTCGTCCGTGCCCGCGACTGGCTGCAGGCACATGAGGTCACCCGGGAGGGCGACTGGCGCCGCATCGCCCGCCGCGGCGATGCGGGCGGCTGGAGCTTCGAGTTCCACAACGAGGTCTACCCCGACACCGACGACACCGCGGAGGTGCTCATCGCCCTGCTGCGGGCCGGCGTGCCGCGCGATGACGGCGCTATTCGTCGCGGCGTCGAGTGGCTGCTCGCCATGCAGAGCGCCGCTGGGGGGTGGGCATCATTCGACGTCGACAACACCAGCGGGCTCGTGGGGCAGTTCCCGGTGTGCGACTTCGGCGAGGTCATCGACCCGCCGACGGAGGACGTCACCTCGCATGTG
This sequence comes from Miltoncostaeaceae bacterium, assembly GCA_044342355.1. Lineage (GTDB taxonomy): Bacteria > Actinomycetota > Thermoleophilia > Miltoncostaeales > Miltoncostaeaceae > SYFI01. The sequence continues at coordinate 5,606 of JBIIQA010000014.1, forward strand.
CTCGAGGCCCTCGCGGATTGCGGCGTGCCCCCGGGGCATCCCGCCATCCGCGCGGGAATCGCCTACCTCCGAAGAGCGCAGCGCGACGATGGATCGTGGTGGGGTCGCTGGGGGGTGAATCACGTCTACGGCACCGGCGCGGTGCTTCCCGCATTGCACGCATGCGGGGTCGACATGTCGGAGCCGTGGGTGCGACGGGCCGTCGACTGGCTGTCGGCCCACCAGAACCCCGACGGCGGGTGGGGCGAGGACATCGAGAGCTACCGCGACCCGGCGCTCGTGGGCGTGGGGCCGTCGACGGCGTCGCAGACGGCGTGGGCACTCCTCGGCCTCATGGCGGCCGACCGCGCGCACCCGTCCATTGCCGCCGGAATCACATGGCTCGTGGATCGCCAGGAGGCCGACGGAAGCTGGGAGGAGGACGCCTTCACCGGCACCGGCTTCCCTCTCGACTTCATGATCAAGTACCACTACTACCGCCTCTACTTCCCGGTGATGGCACTGGGGCGGTACGCGCGGTGAGCATGGACGGCACGGCCTCGCGGGCGGACCAGATCGCGCGCGCACACGACGAGAACTTCCCGGTCGCCTTCATGCTCGCCCCGCGCGATCTGCGCGCTGACGTGCGTGCCATCTACGCGTACTGCCGCGTCACGGACGACATCGGCGACGTCGGGGAGGCCGCGGCCGGGGAACGGCTGGCGGCCCTTGATGCATGGGAGGCAGACCTCGTCGCGGCCGTCGGGGGGCAGGGCGACGACCCCGTGCTCGTCGCGGTCGCAGACGTCATCCGTCGCCGCGCATTACCCGTGGAGCACTTCACCCGCCTCATCGAGGCGAACCGCATGGACCAGCGCATCACGCGCTGGGAGTCGCACGACGACCTGCTCGAGTACTGCGCGCACTCGGCGACACCGGTGGGCAGGATGGTGCTGGGCGTCCTCGGCATCGACGACCCCTCACGCGTGGCGCTGTCGGATGCCACGTGCGCGGGACTGCAGCTGGCGAACTTCTGGCAGGACATCCGCCGCGACCTCGAGGAACGCGACCGGGTGTACCTGCCGCGGGAGGACATGGCGATCTTCGGCGTGTCGGTCGACGACCTGCGCGCGCCCTCGGCCACCCCCGCACTCCGGGATCTCGTGCGGATGCAGGTGGGCCGGGCACGGGCGCTTCTGGTGGAGGGCGCGCCGCTGCGGGGAATGGTGCCGTGGCGGGTACGGCTGGATATCGCGATGTTCACGGCCGGCGGCACGTGGGTGTGCGACTCCATCGCCGGCCAGGACTACGACACGATTGCGGCCCGGCCCGCGCCGGGCGCGCGCGGGAGGGCGGGTATGGCGGCGGGTGTCCTCGCCCGCCTCGTGCGCGGGGGCGGTCGGTGACGATCGACGCCGCCTACGACCGCTGCACCGAGATCACCCGCGCCGAGGCACGCAACTTCTACTTCGGGTTCCTGCTTCTTCCGCGTGAGCGCCGCCGTGGCATCCACGCGCTCTACGCCTTCAGCCGGCTCTGCGACGACTCGGTGGACGGGGCCGAGGGGCCGGAGCAGAAGGCGGCTGCAGTGCGGGCGCGGCGCGAGGACGTCGCGCGCGCGTACGGCGGTGGCGTGCCGGCAGATGATCCGGTGCTGCTGGCACTGGCCGACGCCATCCGCCGCTTCGGGATCCCCCGCGCGCCCATGGACGCATTGGTGGACGGCGTCGAGATGGACCTCACCGTCGATCGCTACCCCGACTGGCCCGCGCTCGAGCAGTACTGCGATCGGGTCGCCGGTGCTGTCGGCGTGCTGTCGCTGTACGTGTTCGGCTTCCGCGACCCGGCGGCGGTGTCACACGCAGAGGACCTCGGAGTGGCGATGCAGGTCGTCAACATCATGCGCGACGTCCAGGAGGATGCCGGGCGCGACCGCATCTACCTCCCCGCCGATGACATGGCCGCCCACGGGGTGAGCGAGGCCGACATCATCGGCAATCACATGACCCCGGGCATGCGGGCCCTCATGGAGCAGCAGGCCGCACGGGCGCGAGACCACTTCGTGGGCGGAGCCATGCTCCTCCCGTTGCTCGACCTGCGCGCCCGGATGTGCGTGCAGATGCTCGCCGCCCTCTACATCAAGATCCTCACACGCATCGAGGCCCGTGGCTTCGACTACACGAGGGGTCGCGTATCACTGTCCGGCCGCACGAAGGCCGGCCTCATGCTCGGATCGATTCTGCGGGCCCTCGTGACGAGGCGCCGGTGAGCATCCGCGGAGCCCATGTGCTGGTTGCCGGGGGCGGGCTCGCGGGAATCGCATCGGCCGTCGAGGCCACCGCGCGGGGCGCCCGCGTCACCCTCGTGGAGCGCCGGCCGTTCCTCGGCGGCAAGACCTTCTCATTCACGGAGCCGGGCACGGGCGTGCAGCTGGACAATGGCCAGCACGTGCACCTCGGCTGCTGCACCGCCTACATGGCCCTGCTCGCACGCCTCGGCTCGCTCGGCCTCACCCGCATCCAGCCGGCGCTGCACGTCGACGTGCGCGACCGGGCCGGAAGGCACGGCGTGCTCACGGCGCGCCGCCTTCCCCCGCCGCTGCACATGGGTCCATCATTCGCCCGCTACGGCCTGTTGTCCACCGGGGAGCGGGCCCGGGCGCTCCGGGCACTGCTCGCCCTCGCGGCGCTTGGCGATGAGGGGCGGGCTGCGCTCGATCACGTGTCGTTCGGAGAGTGGTTGCGTGCCCATGGGCAGCGCGACGCAGCGATCGAGCGGTTCTGGGACGTGGTCATCCTCCCGACCTGCAATGACCGGTCCGATCGCGTCTCTGCGGCTCTCGCTGCCTTCGTCATCACCGAGGGCCTCATGCGCACACGGGGAGGTGCAGCCATCGGGTGGTCGATGGTGGGCCTCTCGCAACTCGTGGACGGTCCTGCCCGGTGGCTGCTTCGCGATGCGGGCGGCGAGGTGCTCACGGGCGCGGCGGTGACGCGGGCCGGCGAGGGTGGCGTGACCCTCGACGACGGGCGTGAGATCCGGGCCGATGCCGTGGTGCTCGCACTCCCCCCGGGGCGTGCACACGCCGCCTGCCCGGATGCCCTCCCCGTTGATCCGGCGCTCGGCGAGGCACCCATCGTGAATGTGCACCTCTGGTATGACCGCCCCGTGCTCGACCACACGGTGCTCGCGGTGGTGGACAGCCCCGTGCAGTGGATGTTCGACCGCACGGCCATCACCGGGGAGGGCGCTCCGGGGCAGCACATCGCCCTCTCGATATCGGGGGCACACGCCGAGATGGGCGTTCCACGCACGGACCTCGCCGCGGCGATGGACCGGGAGGTGCGCGCGCTGTTCCCGGGTACGCGCGCCGCGCTGCGGGCATCCGCAGTCACGAAGGATGCCCGCGCGACCTTCGCACCATCCCCCGGCCAGGCGCTGCGTCGGCCGGGGCCCGCCACACCGCTGAAGGGGGTGGCGCTGGCCGGCACATGGACGGCCACGGGCTGGCCGGCAACGATGGAGGGCGCAGTGCGCAGTGGGCTGGCGGCGATCGATGTGCTCGAGGGGGCGCTGGCGGGGTGCGGGCGGAGGTCGCGTGGGTGATCAGGTCATGCACGACCACACCGGTCGTGCGCGCGGGCGCGCTCGCCTATCCTCCTGCAGTCGCGGTGACGGTCGTTACGACGGGCCAGCACTTCATCGCGGACATCGCGGGGGGCGTCGCCGTCGTCCTTCCCGCCCGGATCGTCGCACGATGCATCACCCGCGCAGGATGTGCCGACCCACACGGACCAGCGGACGCATGACCCCACCGAGCAGATCACCGAACATGTCCTCGCCCCGATGAGCGATCCGCAGCAGCCCGGGCGCAACCGCGCGCGGTCCGGGGACAGCCGTGGGCGCGGCGGGGCCCGATCCGGCGCACCCCGGCAGCGGCCGCATGCGTCGCCTCCGGCGGGGCGGCGCATGCGCGCCGGTGTCATCGGTGCGGGCGCCGTGATGGTGATTGTGATCATCCTCCTCATCGCCGGGGGTGGCGGGGGCACGGCCCCGGGCACGGTGGTGGCAGGGGTGGATATGTCCGGGGAGCCGGCCGAGGTGCGGGCCGCCGTCCAGCGGCGCGCCGAGGATCTGGTCAACCGCGACGTACAGCTCACCGCGGGCGGCGGAACCGTGGCGACCGTCCGTCCGTCGCGTATCGGCGGCACGGTCGACGTGGACGCGGCAATCCGTGCGGCCGAGGATGCCTCGCCCGGACGCCTCATGCGTGGTGTCAAGGCTCTCACGGGCCAGTCGGCCACGGAGGTGCCGCTCATCGTCACCTACCGCAAGGGCGCGGTGGAGGCGTGGACCGCGGAGATTGCGGGGAACGTGGACCGCGCCGAGGAGAACGCCGTGGTCTCGGTCGACCGGACGAGCTTCACGGTGAAGCCGGCGAGCACCGGAAGGATGCTCGACAGGCCCGCCCTGGCCGGCATGGTGCAGGCTGACCTGTCACGCCTTCCCTCGAGCATGGCCCTTCCGCTGCGCACGACGCAGCCGCGGCTCAGCACCGAGGCGGCACGGCAGCAGGTGGCGCAGGCCGAGGCCATCCTCCGTCGTGGCTCCACCGTCGTCGTCGACGACGTGCGGGCCACACTGCCGCCCACGGCCGTGGCGCAGGCGATGCGGTTCACCCCCGAGGGCCTGCGCATCTCCGGCGGCGAACTCCGCAGGCCCCTCATCGCCGGCTATCCGGCGGGATCGGTCGTGCCGAGCCCGGCGCGGTTCGAGATCCGCGCGAAGAAGGCAGTGCTCATCCCGTCGAAGGACGGTCGCCTGGTTGATGCCTCCCGCGTGGCGGAGGGCCTGCTCGGCGAGGACCGCCCGGTGGAATCGGACTTCGTGGCGGTGACGCCCGTCTTCACGACGGAGAAGGCCTCGAAGCTGGGCATCGAGGAGGAAGTGGGGTCGTTCACCACGAGCTACTCCCCGGGCGAGCCACGGGTGACGAACATCCGCCGCGCCTCGGGGATCCTGAACGGCACCATCATCCCCCCGGGTGGATCGCTGTCGCTCAACACCACCCTTGGCCGCCGCACAGAGGACCGTGGATTCGTGGCGGCGCCCATGGTGGCCGACGGCCTACTCGTTGACGCCGTGGGCGGGGGCATATCGCAGCTGGCCACGACGCTCTTCAACGCGGCGTTCTTCGCCGGATTCGAACTTGATGAGCACACGGCCCACCAGCTCTACTTCGAGCGCTACCCCGAGGGCCGCGAGGCGACCATCTCATGGCCCACGCCGGACCTGGTCATCACGAACGACTGGAAGGCGTCCGCCCTCGTGCGCGTGTTCAACGGCCCGGACAGCCTCACGGTGGCCATCTACTCGACGTCGTTCGACCGGCGCATCGAGACGGAGACCAGCGAGCGCTACGAGCCGACTGAACCTGCCGAGCGTCGCGTCACTGCCGACTGGGTGGAGCCCGGGCAGGAGGTACTGAAGACGGCCGGGTCACCGGGCTTCAGCGTGAAGGTGTCACGTCAGGTGTTCGAGGGGCCAACTCTCAAGTCGGACGAATCGATCGAGACCGTCTATCTCGCACCGCCGAAGATCATCCTCGTGCCCGAGGGAACCCCGGGGGCGGAGACCCCGGCGACCCCCGACTGATCAGGCAGCGCCACCCTGCCGCCCGGGTTGCACCGGGTCGGTTCGGATACCGGTGCGCGAAGCGCCAACGTCATCCGCGGCGCGCATCCGGCGCCGCTCCAGCTCCTGCGCCCACTCCTCGGAAAGAACCGGCCACTTGGCGAGCATCGCGGCGAGGCGCTGCTCCCGCCCACCGGCCACCGACGCGACCGATCGGCCCGGCGTGTACTCCGCCATCACCGGCCGCCCGCGGCGCGTGCTGCTCGGATGGAACTCGTGGCCTGCACCCGCTGTACCCTAATCCCGACCCGGTCAAGGCACGGCGACGGAGGAACGCGTGAGCGAGCATGATCCCGCCATTGAGGCGCTGCAGGCGGACGGTGCGACGTATCCGCCACCCGCAGCGCTGGCCCGCGGCGCCGTCGTGCATGACCCCACGACGTGGGCGCGCGCCGATGCCGACCCCGTGGGGTGGTGGGAGGAGCAGGCGCGCAACCTCGACTGGGATGCGCCGTGGGGGCGGGCCCTCGTCGACGACGATGCCCCGTTCTACCGCTGGTTCGAGGGGGGCAGCCTCAACGTGGCGGCCAACTGCCTTGACCGCCACCTCGCCGACCGCGGTGACCGCGTGGCATTCCACTGGGAGGGCGAACCGGGCGACCGCCAGTCGGTGACCTACCGGGAACTGCACGAGCGTGTCTGTCGCGTGGCCAATGCCCTGCGCGCACTCGGTGTGGAGCGGGGGGGCCGCGTGGCCATCTACCTCGGCATGGTCATCGAGCTGCCCATCGCGATGCTCGCGTGCGCACGCCTCGGGGCGGCGCACACGGTGGTGTTCGGCGGATTCTCGGCCGAGGCCCTGCGCGACCGCATGAACGACTTCAGTGCGACCGTTCTCATCACACAGGATGAGGGCTGGCGCGCCGGAAAGACAATCCCCCTCAAGGCGAATGCCGATGCCGCCCTGGATGGTGCCCCGGGCGTGCGGCACGCCCTTGTGTGCCGTCGCACCGGCGGGGATGTGCCCTGGGTGGCCGGCCGGGACGCGTGGTTTCACGAGGCCGAGGCGGCGGCCGCCCCCGATTGCCCGGCGGAGCCGATGGACGCCGAGCAGATGCTCTTCGCGCTCTACACGTCGGGCACCACGGGGAAGCCCAAGGGAATCGTCCACACGAGTGGCGGATACCTCACGGGTGCCGCTGCCACGCACCGCATGGTCTTCGACCTCCACGATGACGACGTCTACTGGTGCGCGGCCGACATCGGATGGATCACCGGGCACTCGTACATCGTCTACGGCCCACTCGCCAACGGCGCAACCAGCGTGATGTACGAGGGCAGCCCCGGCTTTCCCTCACAGGACCGGCTGTGGGAGATGGTGGACCGCTACGGGGTGACCATCCTCTACACGGCGCCCACCGCGATCCGCACATTCATGAAGTGGGGTGACGCGCTGCCCGACTCCCATGACCTGTCCTCGCTGCGCATCCTCGGCAGCGTGGGCGAGCCGATCAACCCTGAGGCCTGGGAGTGGTACCGCGACCACATCGGCAGCGGCTCCACCCCCGTGGTGGACACCTGGTGGCAGACCGAGACCGGCAGCATCATGATCAGCCCGCTCCCCGGCCTCTCGACGCTGAAGCCCGGGTCGGCATCACGGCCCCTGCCCGGCATACGGGCGATGGTCGTGGATGGGGATGGGCGCGAGGTTCCCCAAGGTGAAGGCGGATTCCTCGTGCTGACGCATCCGTGGCCCTCCATGCTCCGCACCATCCTGGGCGACGACGACCGCTACGTGGAGACCTACTGGAGCCGCTTCCCCGGGATGTACCTGGCAGGAGACGGCTGCCGCGTGGATGCCGATGGCGACTTCTGGCTGCTCGGGCGCACCGACGATGTGATGAACGTGTCGGGCCACCGCTTCTCCACCATCGAGATCGAGAGCGCACTGGTTGACCACCCGGCGGTGGCCGAGGCCGCAGTGGTGGGCCGGGACGACGCGGTGACCGGCCAGGCGATCGCCGCGTTCGTCACGCTGCGCGATGGCTTCCAGGGCGACGAGGCCCTCATCACCGAACTGCGCGGCCATGTGGCCACGTTGATCGGCGCGATCGCCAAGCCCGCATCGATCGTGATCACGCCCGACCTGCCGAAGACCCGCTCGGGAAAGATCATGCGCCGCCTGCTGCGCGACGTATCCGAGAACCGGGGGCTCGGGGACGTCACGACGCTCGCGAATGAGGAGGTCGTCGCGGACATCGCGCAGCAGGCTGCGCTCAGCCCGGGAGACGACGGCTAAAGCGCGGGGTCGGGACCCGGCGTGCCGGCGAGCGCCGGCGGCAGGGCACGACCGGCGGCGCGAAGGCGGTCGGCGGCGTGCAGCCGCGCCGCCTCCACCGCGTCACGCGCCGGGGTGAGGCGATGGGCCTCGCGGTACCACGCCGTGAGGCCCTCGAGGGCGAGGGCGAGGGCGAGACGCCCTTCGGGAGAGCCCCCGTCCGCATTCGCGAGACCGGCGACAAGCCCGGCGAGGAGAAGCACGGGTGCCGCCGGCGAGCCCTTGGTGATGGGAACCGGACCCACCGCCGAATGGACCAGGTCGAGTTGCACGCGCGTGAGGCCCTGATCGCCCGACCACGGCACGATCTCGACGTCGAGGGTGCCCCGGGAACGCGTGGCGGCGCGCACGGCTCCCGGGGGAAGCGGCCCGTCCGGCGTGGCCGCCATCGCCGTGGCGAGATCGCGGATGCGATCCGCCGCACCGCGCACATCCGACTCATTGGTGCCGTGCATGGCCCAGGCGAGGAGACCCAGCACCAGATCGAGGTGATCGGCGGCGTCGCCCCGCCCCGTGCCGCCGCCGGGGGACGTGACGCGCGATGCCGCCGTGGCGGCATCGCGCCATTCCACCTCGATCGTTGCGATGGGACGCCTCCTCAGCATGCGCACACCCCTGCGTGTAGCCATTTTTCGCAGTCCTGACCCGGGGTGCGTCCGGGTGCGTTGGTAGCGTCACGATCACTTCGCAGCGAACGCTGCAGCCTCCGCATGCCGGAGGTCATCGAAGCGAGGAGACCCATGACCAAGGCCGACTTCGTCAAGCGCGTGTCGCGTGCAGCCGACCTCACCAATGACCAGGCAGCTCGTGCCGTCCAGGCCGTTCTGGATGAGATCGAGCTCGCCCTCAAGGCCGGAGACGAGGTGCAGTTCTCCGGCTTCGGCAAGTTCTCGGTATCACACCGTGCCGCACGTGAGGGCGTTGATCCCCGCAACCCCGGCAACAAGATCCAGATCCCGGCCCGCACGGTGCCGAGGTTCTCGGCTGGCGCGCAGCTCAAGCGCTCCGTCGCCGGACAGTGATGCAGCCCACTCCCACGCACCGGTCTCCGGTGCGTGGGAGTTGCAGTCCCCCCCGGCACGGGCCCTACTACTTCGAGGCGAAGTCGAGGGTGATGTAGCCGTCATCCCCGATGGACTCGACGGCGCTGAGCGTGAACTCGTACACCGAGCCGCCCGTCGTGAACTCGGCGCCCGCGATGTCGAATGCGCCCTCAAGGTCGGGGCTCGACGGAGTCACGGTGGGGTCACCGAAGTCCGTTCCGGTGAGCTCCACGCGCACCGGACGGTCGCTCGCACCACCCGCCAGCGGAATCTTCACGCTGCATGCCTCGTCAGAGCCGATGCACGTCTCCGTCAGGGTCGTGTCACCCACGACCGCGCCGGTGGCGGTGGTCATCGCCTCGGATGCAGTGCTCTTCACGTCGGATGCCACGCTCTCGACGGCGTCGGTCGCGCTGGAATCGCTGTAGCCCCCGCACCCTGCAAGTACGAGGGCAGATGCGGCGGCACCCGCGACAACGGTTCCGAACAGGCGTCGTGATCTCAAGGTATCTCTCCTGATCTTGGGGATGTGAGTGGGCCGGAGGCGGGACTCGAACCCGCACGCCCCGAGGGGCCGGGGATTTTAAGTCCCCCGCGTCTACCAGTTCCGCCACTCCGGCATGGGGGCGCGGACATGGGCGTCACCGCCCGAATGTTGCCGCGCCGGGGGTTCGGTCGATGGCGGACAGGCGGGTGTCCTCCACCATGCGCGCCCAGTCCTCGGCGAGGATGGGCCACCGGTCGAGCATCTGCTCGTGGCGGATGTGGCGGGTGTTCTCACCCTTCGAGAACATCATGCGCTGGATCTGCCCCGGGTTCTCGGCACTCGCGACCGCCGCGGCCAGCCCATCGACCGCATTTACCGCGCCCTCGTTACGGCCAGGTGTCTCTGAGTCGCCCATCCCCGCAAGTCTATTCCCACTGCCAGGGCCCGGCGGGATCCGGGTCCATCGCGATGCCGTCGAGGATGTCGCGCTCCGACACCACGAGCTCATCCGCCCCCAGTCCGTCGAGCACGCCGAGCAGGATTGCAGCCCCCGGCACGATCACGTTGACCCGGTCGCTGTGCAGCCCCGGAATGCCCGCGCGCAGATCGGCCGGGACCGCAGCCACCCGGGCGAGCACGCCCTCCACATCCGAGCGCGTCATGCCCATGCCGTGAAGAGATGCGGGGTCGTAGCGGCCAAGGACGATGGCGGCCACCTGGGTGACCGTGCCGGCCACGCCGATCAGAGGGCCATCCGCCGGGAACCCCGCGGCCGCATCTGCCACACGGCGCGCCGCGTCGTCGCGCACCGCGAGCACCTCGCGGTGCGTCGGGGGGTCGTGGTGCACGTGCTCCTCCCCCTGGCGGTTCACGCCGAGGCGCAGGCTTACTGCATGGGCCGGGCCGGTGGTGTCCCCCTGCACCACCTCTGTGCTCCCGCCGCCAATGTCGACCACACGGCAGGACACCCGTGGATCGGCCAGCACGAGACGGGCACCGGCGAAGGCGAGGGCCGCCTCGCGCTCACCGGCGATCACAACGAGATCGGCGCCAAGGCGCCGTCGCACGATGTCGCGGATCGCAGCGACATTGGGGGCTTCGCGCACCGCGGCGGTGCCCACGGGAATGGTCGGCACGGGGCCGAAGGCGGCGATGCGCCGCGCGTACTCCACGAGGCATGCGTCAAGCCGTGCGAGGGCCGCGTCGGTCACGCCCCCATCCGCTGCGGCAGCACGCCTGAGGCCGGTGACGGTCACAACGCGCTCGCCGATTGCACCCGTGGCGTCCAGGCCTTCGGCAAGCAGCAGCCGCACAGAGTTGGAGCCGACGTCGATGACGGCGGCGCGCACCCCTATCGGCCGCGGTACTTGATGAGGGCGCGAATGCCGGCCACCCAGCCGAGCGGCCCCCGGATGTGGCCAAAGGCCACCGCTGCGTGCCGGCCGATCACCTGCAGTTCGGCAACCGACACGCGCAGGTCTTCGATGCCCTTGGACAACTCGGTGGCCCCGGCCTCGGCCCGCGCCACGCCCCTCTCGATGTCGGACAGGCCCGCGCTGATGCCATCCACAAGCGGTGACACCACACGCGAGGTCGAGCTCACGCGCCTCTTGAGCAGGACCCCACGCACCACCGCGATGGTGGCCCCGGCCAGGATGAACACGCCCATCGCCATGGCACACCCCGCGACGGTCCAGCCCACCCAGCTCACACGTTCACGTTTCCCTGCATGACGCGAGAGACTACCGCCATGCACCTGACCTGGGTCGATGTGTTCGCGATGGGCCCGCTCACGGGCAACCCCCTCGCGGTCATCACGGACGCCGCCATGCCGGCACCCGCGCGCATGCAGGCAATCGCCACCGAACTGGGCCTGTCGGAGACGGTATTTGCGGTGCCCGGCGACATTCCCGAGTTGCGCATCTTCACGCCGGTGGCGGAGATCCCCCTTGCGGGGCACCCGGTGGTGGGCACCGCATGGGTGCTGCGCCACCTGGGGTGGATCGGGGACGACGCCATCCTGCGCACGGCGGGCGGCGACATCACCGTGCATTCCGATGAGGCGGGCGCGCACATGACGCGCATGCATCCGCGCGCCCACGGCACCGCGGATGCCGGGGCCATCGCCGACGCCCTCGGCGCCACGTGCACGGGCCCCGCGCCGATCTGGGATGCGGGACTCGCGCAGGCCATGCTGCCCGTGGCGACCCTCGATGCGCTGGTTCCCGATCATTCGCGTCTCCGCGCTCTCGCGGCGGAGGAGGGCTGGGTCGGGGTGAGCGCCTACCGGCTCGAGGCCATCGGCGGTGTGGTCATCGCCGAGGTGCGCCACTTCGCAGCACCCATCGGCATCGACGAGGATCCCGTCACCGGCAGCGCGGCGGCAGCCCTCGGCGCGGCGCTCTTCGCCGACGGCGCGCGCACCGGCGCCGATGGCCTCGATCTCGTGGTGCGCCAGGGGCACCACCTCGGGCGCCCGGGACGCGTGGACGTGTCCGTGAGGACCCACGACGACGGCGCGGTCGCCGTGCGGGTGGGTGGGGCGGTCGTCCCCGTCATGCACGGGACCATCGGCGAGCGCGCCATGGCTGGCTAGGGTGGCTCCCATGGATGGCCCGCCCCTTGTTGACCGCCGCCTGGCCTTCGTACTCGGCAAGGGCGGCGTGGGCAAGACCACGGTGGCAGCAGCCCTTGCGCTCGGGCTGGCGGACGCCGGCCATCGCACCCTCATCGTGGAGGTCGGGGCCGAGCAGCGCACCGAGGCCCTCTTCGGCGTCGCGCCGTCCATGGAGAGCCCCGTCGAGGTGCGTCCAGGGCTCTTCGCACTGTCCGTGGACGCCAACCGCGCCACACAGGAATACCTCACGATCCAGCTGAGGATGAAGCCCCTTGTCGAGATGATGTCCCGCAGCCGCGCGTTCCACCAGGTCTCTCAGGCGGCGCCGGGGCTCGCCGAACTCGTGACCCTCGGGAAGATCTGGGACCTCGCGACGTCCGTGCAGGGCGGCGTGCCGGTGTGGGATCGCCTCGTCGTGGATGCACCGGCCACGGGTCACGGCATCGCACTCCTCGAGGTGGCCGGCAACGTGCGCGACCTCGCGGGCTCCGGTCCCATCCGCGACCAGTCAGATGCGATCGAGAAGGTCATCCGCCACCCCGGAGCCACCGGGATCGCGGTGGTGGCCCGCCCCGAGGACCTTGCCATGAGCGAGGCACTCGAGGCCATCGCCACGCTGCGCGACCGGGGTCTCCCGGTGGCGTGCGCCGTGGTCAACGCCGTGCGCCGTTCGGCGTTCGGCCCCGCCGACGTCCGGGCGCTCCAGCAGGCCATGGCGTCAGCGGCAGCGCGGTCGCCCGAGCGGGCGGCGGCACGGGCATCCCTCGCCGCCGCCGCAGGGGCCGCGCACGACGACCGCGAGGTGGAGGGGCTGGCCCGCGAGGCCGGTATTCCCGTGGCCGTCCTGTCCGCGGTACCTGATCTCGCCCCCGGATCGGGCGGCCTCGAAGCCGTGTCGGCCCAGTTGCTCGCCGCGCCGGCGGTCAGGGGGCCGGGTGGCACGTGAACGCGACCTGATTGGCGCGCTCACCGACCGCCGCATCGTGGTGGTGGCCGGCGCCGGCGGGGTGGGCAAGACCACCGTGTCAGCGGCGCTCGCCCTTGGCCTTGCCGCCGGCGGTGCCCGCGTGGCGGTGGTCACCATCGACCCTGCACGCCGTCTGGCGAGCGCGCTCGGCATCGCGCACCTCGGCGACCTGCCCCACCGGGTCGATCCCGCGCGGGTGGCGGCAGCCGGTATCACGATGACGGGCACCCTCGATGCGCTGCAGCTCGACCCGCGCGCCACATTCGACCGCCTGGTGGAGCGCGAGGCACCCGACGACGCCGCCCGCGACCGGATCCTGGCCAACCGGATCTACCGCCACCTGTCCGGGGCGGTCGCCGGCTCGCAGGAATTCATGGCAGTGGAACGTCTGCATGAGCTGGTGGACTCCGGCGACTACGACACGGTGGTGCTCGACACTCCGCCCGCACGCAACGCACTCGACTTCCTCGATGCCCCCGAGCGGATAACCCGCTTCATGGAGGGCAGGGGGCTCCGGCTGCTCCTCGGACCGCGCGCCGGTGCCGGGCGCATCGGGTGGCGGGCACTGCAGGCGGGTGGCAACGTGATCATGTCGGTGGTGGAACGCCTCACCGGGGCCCAGTTGCTCACCGACATCTCCGAGTTCCTCCAGTCGTTCGACGGCATGTACCAGGGCTTCAGCGAGCGCGCGGCGGCGGTACGGACGATGCTGCAGTCGGAGTCCACGCGCTTCGTGGTGGTGACCGGACCGCGCCCGGAGCCCTGCGGCGAGGCCATCGCCCTCTGGCGCAGACTGCGCGACGACCGCTATCCGCTCGGAGCTGTCGTGGTGAACCGGGTGCACCCCGAGCCAGAGGGGGGTGACGCCGCCCCCACGGGTCTGGCGGACCTGCTCCGGGCCGCGGGTGCTGCCGACCCGGAGGGCCTCGCATCGCGGGCGGCGGACGCGCTTGCCCACGCACGTGCCCGTGCCGCAGCCGACCGGCACGAGATCCGGTCGCTCGTGGGGGTGCTCGGAGACCCTCCGCTCGCCACCGTCCCGGCGCTCGAGGATGACCCGGTGGAGGTCGCCGGCCTCGCCCGGGTCATGCGGGAGATGGGGCCGGAATGACCACGGGCCCCCCGCCGGTGAGGCAGGGGGCCCGTGAGACCACATGCGTGGGGAAGGTTCCCTACGCCCTGAGGCACACCACATAGGCCGATGCCTGCACGACCTGGTTGCTCTCGTTGACCACACCGACGTTCCAGCCCACCGGCACCATGCCGTTGATCGGGGCCTGACCGTCCGCCGCAGCCGGACGCGAGAAGCTCACGTGGGCCTGCGGGTTACCCTGGCCGACGACCGAGGTCGGGTTGATGCCGCCGAAGCCGCCGCCCACGACGTCCTCACCCGAGTTGCAGCGCACGAACACGTTGCCTGCCACGAGGGAGCCGACGTTCACCACGTTGTAGCGGAGCACGGTGCTCACGGCACCCGGGGCGAGCGTGCTCGCGAGCACGCTGTTGCTCTGCAGCACGCGGTTGTTCACCGCGCCATTGGCGAGCTTGGCATTGGTGACCGACTTGTTGACCAGGCTCTTGCCGTTGAGCTGGACCTGTGCGAACGCGCCGGCACCACCGGCGGCGATCACGAGGGCCGTGGTGGCGATGACCATTGACGCGCTCGGGCGCCGGAACTTGGTGTTGAGCTTCATGAGTACTTCAACCTCCGGTCGGGCAGTGGGGATATTTCCTCGGAGGCTATTCCGCCCCGGGGGCCCCAATCCCTTCCCCGGGTCCCAGCACCACAGTGCCCTCGCGCCCCGTGACCACCACATACGGCGGGGCCAGAGTGCCGACGGAGAACCCCCGCACGACATGGACCTCATCTCCCGTGGCGAGTGAATGGATGGCCACGCGCTCGCCGAGGGAGCGGGTGCCCGCCACGAGCAGCCCCTGCCCCGCCGAGAGCGACCGCCCGGTACCGGGCGGTATGCCAATGGATGGCCGCGTGGCACCGGGGGTGAGCGAGTGCAGCAGGGCGCGGGCACCCGCGCCGGCGACGGCTATGCCACCCGGGAATGGCGCGAGAGCCGCGATGGGTTCGCCAAGCGGCGACCGCACGCGGGCCTCCGAGCGCCCGTCACGTACGAGCACGAGATCCTCTCCCGCGGCCACCACGAGATCGCCGTCATCAAGCCACGCGGCGGCCCGGGCGCCCTCGACGACAGCAGTCCAGTCCCGGCGGCGCGCCCCATCGGAGCGGGCGACGACGGTGGCACGCGGCAGCGCGGCGCGATCGCCCACCGCCGCGAGGCAGCCACTGCCACCGGCGGCCAGCACGAGGCGCCCCGGTCCGCGCGCGCGCAGGCCGACCCGGGGCGCCCCCATCGGATCGTTGATGACGAGGAGCCCACGACGGGGGGCGAGTGCGAGGCGGCCGGCATCGAGCGCGGCAAGCGATCGCACATCCGACACGTCGACCTCACGCACCTCATCAAGATCGGGGAGCCGTGCCACGAGCACGCGCCCGGGCAGCGCGACGGCAACCCACCCCCCCTCCGCCGGCGCGGCGAGCGCCGAACCCGGCCAGGGCCGCACGGCGAGAACGGTGAACCCGTCCCCCGTCACGCCCCGTCGAACTCCCGGTAGACGGCCTCGGCGCGCGCCGCCGTGCCCGCCCACGGGTACCGGCGCGCCGTGGCCTGCGCGCGGGCAGTGAGGCGGCGGCGCAGGGCGTCATCGTTGATCAACCGCACGATCGCCTGCGCGAGCGGGCCCGAATCACCGACCGGCGTCATAAGGCAGTCGTCGTCATCGCGCAGGAACTCCGCGAGCACCGGGATGTCGCTCGTCACCACGGGGAGCCCCGCCGCCATCGCCTCCACCACGACGAGCCCGAAGCCTTCCCGGGTCGAGGGGAATGCCAGCACGTCCGCTGCCCGGTAGAGCGCG
>JBIIQA010000086.1:0-6339 GCA_044342355.1 Miltoncostaeaceae bacterium
AATGAGACCGACCCCAGCATCGGCCGGCAGTCCGGGAACGACCGCTGCGATCCCGCGCAGCGCGGAAACAACTGCTTCGCCGTGATCGGCCTGCCCAACACGTGGTGGACCCGCCCGGCGGGCCCGGGCCTCTTCTGCATGGTCCCCGGCACCTTCGACCAGAACAGGGGCAGCAACGATGTGCGGCGGAGGTCCGTGCTGAAGATCTCCGTGCGCGACGACGCCCAGTGCAACGTTCCGAGGGCCAGCCGCTACTGGCCGCGGGAGAACGGGCGCCCCTCCACCGGGGGCTTCCCGACCTTCGGCCCCGTGGCCTCGGGCCGCCTCGCCTCATCCGCCCGATCCGCGAATCAGGTGGCGCCCGACCCGGACCCCACTCCGTCCGGGCCGGTGAACCTGATGCCCAACGTGCAGGCTGTGCTGAGCGGGTCCGCGCTTCTATGCGCATGGGGCATCAAGGACTTCAGCAAGGCGCCGCAGCGGTGCCAGGACGCCGGCTCGGACTCCCCGCGGTGGGACCTCACCGGCCTCACGATCCCCGCCGCTATCCCTCCCGACATGCGGCCACCGCGGTTTCGCGTGGTGGGCACGCCGTCGACGTCGGTGAACCCGGGAAAGGACGTCTGCTCGCCATCGATGTCCGTGCCCGCGGGGAGTCCCACGGCGAACCTCACCTGCGGCCAGGCCACCACGTGGGGGCACCAGGAGGCATCCAAGGACAACGTCTCCAGGAAGTATGGGCTCAAGCTGAGCACCGGGGTCGAATGGTCGCAGAAGGTCGATGTCAAGTTCATCGGGTACACGAATACCTTCAAGACCAATCTCGAGAACAGCTTCGAGCAGCAGTGGGGCTTCGAGAAGAGCTACATGCGAAGCACCCAGGTGCAGACCCAGGTGAACATCAGCACCCCGGCGGCGCCCGGCTCCACCACCCACCTTCGCGTGGTGAAGACCGACCTCGAGCACGCCTACAACTACGAGGCCGACCTCATGTTCGGGGTTGATGGCAAGGCCAAGGTCGTCGGCAGCCCTGCGCCTGCGGCGCTGGGGATGTCGCCGTCGCTCACGCAGCAGTGCGTGGCCACGGCGGTGGGTGGTGACGGCGTGACCGGCTCGATGATGTGGATCGCCAAGCAGCGCGTGGACAGCGGCACGGGCACTGAGAACCAGCTGCTCGACGACATCAACCAGTCGTTCTCCGTGGGCAGCCGCAGGTGCCCGGGCTTCCCCGATGGCTTCGCGTCGCTTGCCGCTGTGCGGGGGCCGGGCATCGGCACCTTCTCGTCCTCGGGCGAGGGTACCGAGCCGATCCTCAATCCGGACGGCGGGCAGGCGTACACCGACGCGGGCGTGCCGCGTTTCCTCCAGACTCGCGGTATCGGACTGACCGCGTGCGTGTACACCACGCCCTACCCCCCGGTGGTCAGGCGCGCGACTGCGAACGCCCGACCCACGCAGACCGGCTCGGCCTGTCTTGCCAATGTGGGTCCCAACGAGAACGTGAGCGTGGCCGACCCGGGCACCATCGTGCAGGGCACCGGTGGGGCCGATCGCTTGGCGGCGACGCCCGGTGCAGATCTCATGATTCCAGGCGCTGGAGACGACGTGGTGGTGGGCGGCCCTGGCCCGCTTGACGTTGTCGACCCGTCGCCCGGGAATGACCGCATCTTTGGAGGTGCGGGCGCCGATCATCTGAGCGGTGGTCCCGGCGATGACCTGATCGACGCCGGGCCCGGACCGTTTTGGTCCGATGGCGGCCCCGGGAACGACCGCATCATTCAGCGTGGCTCGGAGGGCGCGATCTGGGGTGGCCCCGGCGACGATGTCATTCGCACCCACTCCGTGCGCGGAAACATCTCGGGCGGCCCCGGCCGGGACCTTTTCAAGGTTTCGGGTGGCACAAAGGGCGTCGTGTTCGACGGGGGCGCGGGTGACGACCGGTACGACATCGCTGCGGGCCCCGGCTGCGCGGCGATCTTCGAGCGTGATGGCGGCGGCAGGGACGAGGTGCGCACGGGGCGCTGCCTCCGCGAGGCCCCCCATGTCGAGGTCATCACCATGACCGGGTCGGCTCCGCTGAGGCTTCGCACGTCGCGCGGTGACCAGGTGCTCACGGGCAATGACGGCGACAACGTGCTGGACGGCGGTGCCGGACGAGACACCATGGACGGGGGCGCCGGCGATGACGTGCTGCACCTCGGAGGGGACGCATACGACACGGCGACCGGTGGGCCCGGGGCCGACAGGTTCGTACCGGGAGGTACCCCCTCCAGCGGTTACCACACGCAGCTCGCGCCCAACGCGCGTTCGCATCGCATCACCGACTTCTCGGCGGCGAGTGGCGATCGCATCGTGCTGAGGGCAGCGGCATTCGGCCCCGAGGTGCGCCGCCTGCGCCAGGGCTGGACGCTCGTCTCGGCGGTCGCTCCCCGTGCGCGGGAGCCGAAGCCCACGATCCTCCATGATCCCGGCAGTGGCCTGATCGCGTTCGACCGCGATGGGTCGGGTATCCGCAGCCCGCGCGTGGTGGCCATGGTGCCCCGGGGAACCCCCGTGGGCCCGACGATGTTCGAGATGCGCTGATGCCCGTTCGTGCCTCAGTCACTGCGGTCGCGGCCGGTGCGGCGCTCGCCGCGCTGTCGCCCATCGCGACGACGGCTCCTGGCGACGTCGATCTCCGGACCCCGGTGGATCCCACCGGCGCGCTGCCGGCGGCTATGTCGGTGGATTCCGCCGAGGTGTTCGTGGGCGTCCAGCCGGTTGCGGGGGCGCCTGCGCAGGTGGTGCGCGTGCGGCCCGGCTCCGGCGCGGCGAACGCGCCGACCCGCCTGCAACTTCCCGACACGTGGCCTGGTGTGGCTGGCGTCGCGGTGGGTGCGGTAACCGACCGCGTCACGCGTGAGGTGCGGCAGTTCGGCTGGGCGGTGTCGTCGGGTGCGCCGGTGCGCATTCTGCAGTTCGAGGTGCTGCCGGCGGGACGCATGCGGGCAACCTCATCGCCCACCGCGCTGCCGACTGCCTTCGGATCGGCTGCCGCGGTGAGCCTGGCGCCGAACCCGCCCAACCCCGCGAGGCGCTCCCTCATCATCGGCATGTCCGAGACCCGCAGCGTGGTGGAGGTGATCGCGGATTCCGTGACCGGTCCGCGCCCGGGGGCGGACCACGTGGTCATGGACGTGCCCGGTGCCACTCTCACCGCGGTTGGCACCGCCCCGAACGGGCGGTACGCACTTGCAGCCGCACGTTCCGCCGATGGCCAGACCACCTATGTGCAGCGGTTCTTCCTGTCGAGTGGGGCTGACCCCCTGCGGCCGAATCTCGCTCCCGAGGCCGATCCCATCGCCGTGGTCACGTCAGGGCAGGCCATCAGGTCGCTGGTGGCATCACCCGACCCCGCGGCCCGCACCACGTACGCGGTTACAGGAGGCCGCTTCCCCGAGGCGACCCCCGCGGTTGCCGGCGCGCAGCCGCCGTCTGCCGTGGCCATCGACATGCAGGCGCGCACGGTTCGCACCCGTGCGATTCCGCGGGTCACCGATACCTTCCCGACCACCGACTTCGCGGTGGGTGGCCTGCAGATAACCCCCCAGGGCGACTACCTGGCCGCCGCGGCGAGCAACGGCTCGTGGCCCTCGGTGGTGCCCTATTCGCTCTCGACCGATGACCTCTCGATGCGCACGAGGTACCTGGGCGACTACCAGTCGGCCGGGCAGGTGGCGATGGATAACGCCGGGGTGCAGGCATGGGTGCCCGCCGTCTACGGGGTCTACTCCGCCGCGGCGTCACCGCAGGGCTGGCTTATTCCCATTCCCATCCTGACTCCGCGCACGCTCAGCGTGAAGGTGCGCGGCAACGCAGCTCGCACAGGCGCGTCCGGGGGGGTGGTTCAGAGTTCGCTCGGAGGGGTGGCCTGCGCGCCCGCGCTCGACTGCAGCCAGCAGTTCCGGAAGGACGAGGTCGTCACGCTCACGGCTTACCCCAACCCGGGCTCGCTGTTCACCGGCTGGTCGGGCGCGTGCACGGGCACCGACGACGACTGCACGGTGAAGATGGACCGGGATCGTGCGATCACGGCCACCTTTGCCGCGGCAGCGCCCACGAGGGTCACCGTGGCCATCGGGGCGAGCCCCAATGGCGCGACGCGCGTGGTGTCAACCCCGGCGGGCATCGACTGCACGCTGTTCTCCGGCACATGCGCGGCGAGTTTCCGAAAGGGTACGGCTGTCGTGCTTGCCGTGACGGACCCCGATGGAACGGTGCGCTCGTGGACCGGACCGTGCGCCGGGCAGCGCGACAGCTGCGCATTCACCGCGATGTCCGATGCGGCCGTGTCGGTGGCCGTGAACGCCGGCCCCCCGCCGCGCCCGGCCCCGAGGCCGCCCGACCCCACGCCGACGCCCGACCCCACGCCGACGCCCGACCCCACGCCGACGCCTGGCCCTGCTCCGGCGCCCGGGCCCGCTCCGCAGCCCCTGCCGGGTCCGAATCCGCCCGCCCCGGGCCCCACGCCCACGCCGGCGGGTTCTCTGGCCATCACGTCGCTCGCCGTCTCCCGCACGGCATTTCGTCCGAGCCAGGGCACGGTGGTGCGCTACCGGCTCAACTCGAGCGCCAACGTCCGCATGACCTTCTACAACCGTGCCGCTCCCAAGCGGGTCTACACCTACGCCATTCGCGCGGGTCGTCCCGGTGCGGATGCCGGCCAGAACCGCGTGTTCATCGATGGGCGCGTGAAGGGGCGCGCCGTGCGCCCCGGCAGGTGGGTGATGCGGGTGTCGGCGCTGCGTGATGGTGTCGCAACTCCGCCCCTGACCCGCCAACTGACCCTCCGCACAAGATGAGGCTTTACAACATGACTGACGCGAATCGCCAGTCAGGCAGCCCCCGCCGGTAGCGCCGGTGGGTGACCCCTGGCGTGCTCGTGGGCCTTGTCGTCGCCCGCCTCTTCTTCGCGTGGGAGCGGCCCGGGAAAGGCTGTCCGGATGTGCTCGGGTTTGGCGCGTCAAGTACGCTCCATCGCCAGATCGGACTGCTTCTCCCCGGCCGTCCAAGGAACATGGTTCAGGCGCTGGGTGATGCCCCATGCGTCTGGTGCGAGCCCCCTGTAGGGCCGCGCCGGCCTGAAAGGACACGAGATTATTTCCCTCCGACCACTCCGCTCGCGCGCGAGCATGATCGCCGCCGCAGTCGCCCTCATCATCGGCGTCGCCGCATCGACTGCCACCGCGTGCACGAGGATCCTCTGGAACGACAACTCCGTCGCCGTGCTCGCGAGCCGCAGCATGGACTGGTGGGGGTCCTCGCAGCCCAAGCTGCATGTGGTGCCGCGGGGCGTGCGCAAGTCCGGCGCCATGTTCGGATCCCAGAAGGTGGTCACCGGAAACCCCGCCAGGTGGACGTCGCGCTATGGCAGCGTGGTGGTGGGCAACTACGACTCGGCCGTGTCGGACGGCATGAACGAGAAGGGCCTCGCCGCGCACGGGCTGTGGCTCTACGCCCAGGACTATGGCCCGCGCGACATATCGCGCCAGGGCATCCAGGTGGGCATGTGGGTGCAGTACGTGCTGGACAACGCCGCCACCGTCGATCAGGCCATCGCCCTGCTTCCCCGCATCCAGCCCGTGCAGGTGATGATGGATGGCCACACCATCCGCCTGTCGCTCAGCATCGAGGACCGCTCGGGCGACTCCGCGGTGATCGAGTACATCAACGGGGTGCCGGTGATCCATCACGGGCGTCAGTACCGGGTGACCACCAACACCGTGCTCGACGACGCCCTGGCGCTCCTCGCGCCCTACGACTTCTCGAACGCCACGCGCAATCTGACAATCCCCGGCAACACGAACACGCGCGATCGTTTCGTGAGGGCGTCGTTCTACAGTGCCTTCCTCAGCAAGGTCACTCCGCGCAACCGTCTGGAGGCGCAGGCCGCGTTGATGTCGGTGGCGCGCAACGTGTCGGACCCCATCGGCGCGCCGGGTGACGAGGTGGGGGAGACCGATGAAACGGACTTCCGCACCGTGGCCGACCTCACCCACGGCGTTTACATATTCGAGTTGTCACGGGGGCTCGCAACGCTGCGCACGGACCTTCGCCGCCTCGACTTCCGCCGCGGCACCGGGGTGCGCACCGTGAATCCCGTCAACCCGCGCCTGCAGGGCGACATCACGCGGCTCTACCGACCTGGCGCCACGCCGGCTCCGGGGGTCGTCAGCCGTTGACCCGTTGGCCGGGGTGGTGGGTTCGCGCCGCGGCTCTTGGCGGGGCGGCCGTACTGGTGGCCACAGGTCTGGCAGCGTGCGGCGATCCGGCCCCGCCTGAGTCAGTGATCAGCTTCAC
>JBIIQA010000015.1:0-21408 GCA_044342355.1 Miltoncostaeaceae bacterium
AGGTAAATCGACGCAATCAGCCTCTGGAGTCCGCACCGTGAAGGTCCCCTCACCCGCCCTCGTGGTCTCCCTCATCGCCCTTGCCGTTGCCCTCGGCGGTACCGGCTACGCCGTGACCAAACTGCCGAAGAACTCGGTGGGCACCGCGCAGATAAAGAACAACGCCGTCACCGGGGCCAAGGTGAAGAACGGATCGCTGACGGCCGTCGACTTCAGGAGGGGCACCCTCCTCGTCGGCCCCGCGGGTCCTGCAGGCCCCCAGGGCGCGGCCGGGCCCCAGGGCGCGCCCGGAGCCACGGGCGCGACAGGGCCCCAGGGCGCGACCGGGCCCCAGGGACCGAGTGAGGCGACCACTGCACTGAGCACCACGCCGGTCCTCACCCCCGCGGACGGCTCCAGCACCCCGGTGGTCAGTCTCTCCAACGACGGTACCCCCTTGCTGATCATGGGGGCGCGGCAGGTGCAGGTGCAGGCCACCGTCAACTTCAGGCGGCTGGCGGCGGACAATGCCTCCGCGGCGCGGATGGGGTGCGTCGCCAGAGTCGGCCCGAACGGAGGCACCCTCAGCTACATCGGTAACTTCGCCTACTCCGTCATGCCCGCATGGACGGGCGGCGGCGCGAACATCTTCGACCAGGTGGTGGTGATCGCCGCCGATTCCGTGGGTGCCGCAGGCACCTACGACGTCAGGATCGACTGCGCGCAGGGCGGCGGTGATGTGCAGCTGACAGTGGTCGACGCCGCGCTCAACGTGATCGCAGCGGCGCCCTAGAGCCCCGCGGTCACGAGCCTTCCTCAAGGCCTCCCGTGTCGAGGCCGTGATCGCGCAGCAGCCCCTCGACATCGTTGTGAATGCCCGCCCAGTCGCCGGGGTTCTGCATCTCAAGGCGATCGAGGGCGGCGTACAGCGGCACGGATGCCCGCCGGGCGCTCACCGGGTGCGTCTTCCGCAGGAACCACGAGCAGGCCACCACCCATGCGAGCTCGGCCTGGGGGCTGTCGCCGAAGTCATGGCGGGCTCGCGACGGCATGGCCCCCGCAAGCGCGATGGCAAGACCCTGCTCGCTCACCGAGAGCGGCGGATTGTCGGAGCACTCGCGCACGTAGGCGGTGGCAAGGCTTCGCACCTCCTCGAGCTGACGCGAGGTGATGGGCGGCGCAGGCAGGTCGGGATCTGGCATCGAGGGGGCAGTCACGCAGGTGGCTGCGCAGCCTTACGGGGGCCGTGCCGATGCGCCCCGGGGTAAGAAGTTGGGGTCTCATCAGCGACAATGGGGAATGCTCACCGTCGTGCACTCCCCCAACGGGGCCGCTGTCTGGGACCACGCCCTCTCGGCGTGGCGCGCCGATGCCACCGCGAAGCTGATCGTGTCGGGGCCCCTGGTGCGCCACCGCGTGCTGGCCGCTGAGGTGGCCCTCCGGGGGACCCTGCTTGGGGGCACTGTCGACACCATGGAGCGCCTGTGGCGCGACGTGGGCAGCCGGGCGGAGGTACCCGCCCCGCTTGATGACGTGGAGCTGCGCGCAAAGGTGACCGAGGCGCTTGGCAACGACGCCCTGCCGGCGATCCTCACGGCGGTTGCCGACAGGCAGGATGACGTTGACCGCCTGGTGGCCCACCTGAAGCAGCTCGACGATCTGGTGGGTGACGACTACCCGGCGCAGTCGGCCGTTGAGGCCGGCGTTGCCGAACTGCGCCGCGTACTGCACGAGATGGGCGTGGTGAGCCGCGCGCGCTTTCGCGTGCTCACGGCCCGGGCTGCACAGGACATCACCTACGACCGTCCGCTCGTGGTGGCGCCACCATCAGCCCTGCGCCCCACCACGGGGCATCTGCTCACCGCACTGGCACGAAACGCACCCGTGGCGCTGCACCTGGCGGCGTCAGCCGACCACCTCGACCTGATGCTGGCGCAGCTGGGGATAGACCCGGCTGAGGTGGAGATCGTCACCGCTGCGGTGCCCGGCGCGGGCACGGTGGTGCCGCGGCTCATCGAGGCCGATGACGAGGTGGAGGTGGCCGTGGAGGTGGCGGCCGACTGGGCCGACACCGGAATACCCCTCGACGACATCGTGGTGTGCGTGCCGGGTGATGAGGCCGGTGACGCGGCCATTACGGCGGCGGCGCGCCGCGGCCTGCCCGTGGTGGCCGGCCGCGGCGCCGCGATGCACGACTCGCTGGTGGGCGCGGTGCTCGAGCGCGTGGCACTCACCCTGGAGGTGGCCTCTGAGCAGCCCGCGTTGCGCGACGACCTGCTGGCCGACCTTGCCGAAGACCCCGACGCGCAGGCGCTTGGGCTGAGCGCGGGCGACATCGCGCTGGTGGACGCAGCCCACGCGATCGACTCCCTTGCCGAAGCCGACGCGCTGCATGCCCTCGGCCTGCGGCTGGCCGACAACGCATTCCAGGCGGCCGGGGGCACCCCCGATGCCCTGGGGCCCCAACTGCAGCAGGCATACCTGTGGCTCGATGCCCTTCGCACCCAGGTCGACACCCTGCGTGCGCACGGCGTGGACCCCCCGGCACATGCGCATGTGATTTTGAACGAGAGCGTCGCGGTGCCCCGGCCCCGCGGCACCGCGGGTGGCGTGGCGATCGTGCGCCCGCAGGAGGTCGCCTCGCTCGGAGCCGGCCACGTGGTGATGACGGGCCTGTCTGCGGGCACTCTTCCCCGCACCCCATCCGCCTCGCCGTTCACCAGCCGCGCGCTTCTCAGCGCCGCCCCGGCACTGCGCCCGCGTGATGAGCGCGTCGACTTTGACGCCATCCAGGCCGTGGCCACCGGCGCGCTCACCATGGTGCGCCAGCCGCAGGGCGCCGATGGCATCGAGCGCGATCCATCGCCCTGGTTCACGCAGGTGGCGACAGCGCATGCGCTGACGCCCGAGGTCATCTCCGTGCGCGATGGCGCGGCCGTTCGCCGTCGCATGCAGGGCCGCGCGCGCGCGGGCATTGCCGACCCGGGCCCGGTGACCCACGCGCTCGATGCCCTCGCCCGCCACCGGCGGCCGGTGGAGTTTCCCGATACCCCCAAGACCAGCATCTCGGTGACCACGCTTGAGGAATACCTGCGCTGCCCGCTGGGGTGGATGGTGGGCCGCCACATGAACCCCTGGAGCGGGGGGAGCGTGAACATGCACATGGGCAACGTGGCTGATGAGGCACTGGGCGCGGCGCTCACCCTCGGGGGCGAGCACACGGTGCCTGACGCCGCGCTCAGCACGCGCGTGGCGGCTGCCATGGCGGCGATTCACCCCCACCCCGCCTGGAAGATGGTGCCGCGCGACAAGCGCGACCTGCTTGAGGGCTGGATCGAGGCCACGGCCCGCAAGTACTTCGACCCGGAGTACATGAACGAGATCGCCCCCGGCTGGCGCCCGGTGGTGGCGCAGCCGTGGCTTCGCAGCAACACCATCGTGGAGGGGTTCACCGTCACGGGGATGGCCGACCGGATTGACGTGACCGACCATGGCGTGCTGGTGATCGACTGGAAGCTGCAGCGCACCATCCAGATCCCCGACTCCGCCAAGCGCCGCGACGAGCTTCAGAAGGGCCTCTACCCCTTCATGGCTGCCGGCGACCCGCGGCTGGGCCTACCCCGCGAGATCCTGGGATTTCTCTACGTGTCAGTGGCGCATCAGGACCACGTGGGGTCGACCACCCAGGCCATCGGCGGTGGCGGTGAGGTTGATCAGGGATGGGTTGCCGACAACAAGCGGGCCGTCGAGCGCGCCACGCTCGCGTGCCACGGCATTCAGAGCAAGGACGTGTGGGGCACCGGCGAGACCTGCGACGCGCCGTGGTGCGGGCACCAGTACATCTCGACCACCGCATGGAGCACCACGTGAGCGCCCTCGCCGACCGCTTTGGACTGTCGGAGACCCAGGCAGGGGCGCTTGAGGCCACGGGCAACTTCGCCCTCACCGCCGGCGCCGGATCGGGCAAGACCCACACCCTCACCGCGCTGGTGGCACGCGACCTGATCGACCACGACATCGCGCCCGAAGACATCCTCGTGTGCACGTTCACCCGCGCAGCAGCCGCCAACGTGACCGCCCGCATCGAGGCCCGCCTGCGCGATCTGGCGCCTGATCGCGCGGGCGAGGCCACCCTGCGCCTGATGTGCGGAACCATCGACGCGGTGTGCCAGCGCCTGGTGCTGGAGCGCGCGCTCGACCTGCACGTGCCGGTATCGCTCAGTCCCGGCGACGAGCGCCTGCTGGTGGGCCTGCGTCAGGACGCTGCGGCCCTGGTGCTGGCAGGGATGGAACCTGACAAGCGCACGGTGCTGGAGCAGGCCTTCAGCCCCATGCCCGAGCGCCTGGCAGGCGAGATACAGGAGTTTCACGACCGCGCCGTGCGTATGCGCCTCGACATGGCCGACCTGCACGTGCCCGAGGCCCACCCGCCTACGCAGACGGAGATCGACGAGGTCATGGCGCTGCTGCGGCAGCTCATCCGCTCGCCCGACATCAATGAGAGGGCCGCCGGCAAGCTGGCAAGCGACCTGGCCCTGCTTGAGGACGGGCAGGTGATGCGCACCCACGGCAGGCCCGGCGGGGTGAAAGCCCACCTCAAGCCGCTCCTTGAAGACGCCAAGGCGGGAATGCTGCGCCTCAAGCAGATGGAGATTGACGCCCACCTGCGACCCGCAGCGCTTGCCATTGCCGAGGCGCTCACCCTGTATGACGGCCACTACCGCGCGCTGAAGTCGGAAGACGGAATCGCCGACTACACCGACATCGCCGAGCTGGCGCTGAAGCTGGGCGGCCTGCCCGCGCCCCGCAAGTTCCGCCGCGTGTACGTGGACGAGGCGCAGGACACCTCGCCCCTGCAGATGGCCGTGCTGGAATCTCTCGTGGCCCCCGGCGGCGCGCTCATCCCGGTGGGCGACGCCAACCAGTCGATCTACGGGTTCCGTGACGCCGACGTCACGGTGTTTCTCGGCCTTGTTGAGTCGCCCGACATGGGCAACGTGACGCTGGATGAGAACTACCGCTCTCAGGGCCCGGTGCTTGACGGCATCAATGCGCTTGCCCGGCGCATTCTGGTGCCCGATGACCTCGACCCAGATTCCACGCTTGCCCGCGGGGCGAAGGCGCTCATCACCATGAAGGCCAAGGCCACGCCGAAGGCTCCGCCACTCGAGCCGCCGTCGGTTGATGTGCTCTACGCCCTGGGAGATGGCCGCAACCTGAGCGCCGAGGACGAGGCCCGCCTGGCCGTGCCGATGATCCTGAAGCAGGCGCAGGACCTGAACCTGAAGCTCTCCGACATCGCGGTGCTGTGCCCCACCAACCTGTACCTGGGCATCTACGCCGCGCAGTTCCGGCGCCTTGGGATTCCCAACCTGTCGCTCATGTCGGGGGGCCTGCTGGACCGCCCCGAGTGCCAGGACCTCATCGCCTACCTCGAGCTGCTGGCCGACCCCCCGTCGCAGACCTGGTTCATGCGCGTGGCCACCAGCCCCATCGCGGGCCTGTCCACCTCTGAGATCAACCCCATCCTCAAGAAGCACTCGCTCACGTGGGACGAGAACAAGGCGCTGATGGTGCCCACCCCGGCCATTGACGACCTGGCGCTCATCAACCCCGATGTGTTCAACGCACACCAGCGCGTGACAGCCCTTGTGGGCCGGGTGTCGGTGTCGGGGCTGGCGCAGGCGATCGTCACCGAGCATGGGTATGACCTGGCGCTTGAGGCCAACGACCCCACGGGCGCGCAGCTTCGCAACATCGAGCGCCTCATCGGCGCCATCGCACGGGTGGAGCGCGACTTCACCGGTCCGTCGATACGCGACGTGCTCGACCGCCTGCCGGAGGACAAGGAGAGCGTTGACCTGCGGGTGCCCGCAGGCGTTGACGCCGTGCGCCTGATGACCATGTTCGGCGCCAAGGGCCTGGAGTTTCCGCTGGTGGCCATGACCCGCATGTCGTGGGCACCACCAACTGAGAAAAGCCGCACGCTTGCAGGCCGCGACGGATCGGTGGGCATCGCCCGCCAGGGCGCCGCCACCACCCCGCTCATCAACGCGCGCGAGGCCATCAACCTGGCCCAGGGCGAGGAGCGCCGCCGCGTGGGGTATGTGGGAATAACCCGCGCCAAAGACCACCTCATGCTCATCGGCACCGGGTACATCACCAATAAGGACGAGCTCTCGTGGCGCGGCATGGCCACCACGGTGTTCAAGGATGCCCTCGACCTCACCGAGTACATCCCCGCGGGCGCCACCGAGATCATCACCGTGCCCGGCACGACGGTGCCGGTGCGCGTGAGGCGGCTCGACCCGGCGCACCCCCCCACGCCCCCGGCCATCACCGTGGCCGCCACCACGGCTCTCGAGCCAAACCCGCAGGCGGCAGAGGACGACGCCACCATCCCCCAGCCCATGGCCAGCGGCGCCATCAGCTACAGCAATCTGGAGAAGTGGCGCAAGTGCGGCCTGCGCCGATACCTCGAGCGCGACCTGGGCCTGCAGGGCGAGGGGCAGCGCACCTCAGCCGACACCACGGGCGAGGACACCCTCACCGCAGGCGACCCCGACCGCGACGGCCGCGAGTTTGGTGCGCTGGTGCACGAGACCCTCGAGCACGTTGACTGGGCCACCGGGCTGAACATTGACGAGGCCATCGCGCGGGCCAAGGACCGCGAGGCGGCCCGCAGCCACCCGCGCCCGGTGACGACAGAAGACGAGCGGCGCCTGCGCGCGTGCCTGGAGCGCGCCAAGGCGCACCCGGTGGCCGGCACCCTGAAGACCGCCGATGTGCAGACCGAGGTGCCCTTCGCCACGCTCATCGGCGGGCAGCTGATCACCGGTGTGATCGATGTGCTCGCCACCCTTCCCGACGGCACCGCGCTGATCGTCGACTGGAAGACCGGGGCGCACTTCGACGACCACGAGGACGACTACGACCTGCAGAGGCGGATCTACTCGCTCGCGATGCTCGAGCTCGAGGGTGGGCCGGAGAGTGTCGAGGCGCTGTGGGTGCATCTGGAGGGGGAGGGGCATGAGCAGCGACGAGTCGCCAACCGCCAGGGCATGCACGATCTCAAGCAGGGTCTCGGAGACGACGTCGAGATGGCCCTCGCGGGGGCGGTGACCAACACCACCGACTCGCCTGATGCACGATGCCTCGGATGCGCGGGTCTCACGCGCATCTGCCCAGCCGCAGCGAATGGAATACTTGCCACATGACGAGCGACGCAAGCCAGCAAATCGATATCTACGACATCGCCAACCGCTTGTGGGAGACCGCGGACGAACTGCGCGCGAACTCCGGGCTGAAGGCGAGCGAGTACTCGGTTCCCGTCCTCGGCCTGATCTTCCTCAAGTTCGCCGATAGCCGCTTCACCAAGGCCAAGCAGGAGATGGCAGGCAAGAGCACCGGCCGCAAGATCATCGGCAAGGCCGACTATCAGGCAAAAGGCATCCTCTACCTCCCCGACGAGGCCCGGTTCTCAAACCTCCTCGAGCTCAAGGAGGGCGCGAACGTCGGCAAGGCGATCAACGACGCCATGTCGGCCATCGAGGAAGAGAACCCCGCCCTGCGAGGCGTGCTGCCGCGCACCTACCAGGCGCTCACCAACGACACGCTCAACAACCTTCTCCGCTCGGTCAACGCCGTGCTCGGTGACATCACCGGAGATGCCTTCGGAAAGGTCTACGAGTACTTCCTCGGCAAGTTCGCGCTCAGCGAAGGCCAGAAGGGCGGCGAGTTCTTCACGCCGACCTCCATCGTCCAGTTGATCGTCGAGATCATGGAGCCGTTCAGCGGCAAGATCCTCGATCCCGCCTGCGGCTCTGGCGGCATGTTCGTCCAGAGCGCCCGGTTCGTCGATGAGCACCGCGAGGGCCACGACGGGCGTCTGTCGATCTACGGCCAGGAGAAGACAGACGAGACCGTTCGCCTCTGCAAGATGAACCTGGCGGTCCACGGGCTCGAAGGGCACATCAGCCAGTCGAACAGCTACTACGACGATCCGGGGTTCAAGGTCGTTGGCGAGTTCGACTTCGTTATGGCCAATCCGCCGTTCAACGTCGACAAGATCGACAAGGCGAAGCTGGAAGGAGACCCTCGCTTCCCGTTCGGTCTCCCGAAGAAAGACAACGGGAACTACATCTGGATCCAGCACTTCTACTCGGCACTGAACGAACAGGGCCGCGCAGGGTTCGTTATGGCGAACTCCGCCGGAGATGCCGGCAGCACCGAGCTCGAGATCCGGAAGAACCTCGTCAGTGACGGCGGCGTGGACGTCATCGTCGCCGTCAGTTCGAACTTCTTTTACAGCGTCACCTTGCCCGTAACCCTGTGGTTCCTCGATCGCGGGAAGAAGGCGACCGACCGCAGCGATTCGGTCTTGTTCATCGATGCGCGCAAGATCTTCCGCCAGGTGGATCGTGCGCACAGGGACTGGCTGCCTGAGCACATCGAATACCTGGCGAATATCGCGCGCCTCTACCGCGGGGAGCCCGTCGAGGCCGCGCACGGCTCAGGAGACCTGATGCGGGCCGCGTTCCCCGACGGCACCTACCTGGATGTTCCGGGGCTGTGCGCCGTTGCCTCGCTGGCCGACATTGAGAGTCAGGGTTGGAGCCTGAACCCCGGGCGATATGTCGGCGTCGAGGCGCATGAAGATGACGGGGTTGACTTCCGGGTGCGACTGGGCGAGCTGAACGACGAATTGGTGAGACTCAACACAGAAGCGGCAGCCCTACAGGAGCGAATCGCCGCGAATGCGTCGGAGCTCTTGAGGTGAGGTCGTCGTGGCCCATCCTTCCGATGCAGGAAGTGATGGCCGAGTTCTACGACGGACCCCACGCAACGCCGCCGCCAGCGCCCGAAGGTCCGGTCTTCTTGGGCGTGAGGAACCTGACGGAGGGCGGGCGCCTCGACCTTTCCGACATTCGACACATCGCGGAATCGGACTACGCGGCGTGGACGAGGCGAGTAGAGCCAGCACCAGGTGACGTTGTCTTTACCTACGAGGCATCTCTGCATCGGTATGCAGTAATCCCCGCTGGCTTCAGAGGGGTCCTCGGGCGTCGTGTCGCGCTCTTGCGACCACGCCCAGAGGTCGTCGATACCCGTTTCCTTCTCTACTCCTTCACCGGACCGGAATGGCGCGAGACAGTGCAGCAGCGGCTGAATGCCGGATCGACCGTGGACAGGCTCCCCCTCACGGAGTTCCCCCAGTTCCCGCTCGCAGTGCCGCCCCTCGCAATACAGCGCAAGATTGCTGCCGTTCTCTCCGCCTACGACGACCTGATCGAGAACAACAACCGCCGGATCAAGATCCTGGAGGAGATGGCGCAGCGCATCTACCGGGAGTGGTTTATCGACTTCCGGTACCCGGGGCATGAGGGTGTGCCGCTAGTGGACTCGGAGCTCGGCCCGATTCCTGATGGTTGGGGGGTCGTCCCGCTCTCGACTATCGCATCCATAGGGAAGGGCCTCTCTTACAAAGGAGCCTTCCTGACGGAGGCCGGCGTGCCGATGGTCAACCTCAAATGCTTCGATCCGGGCGGTGGCTTCCGACGAAGTGGGACAAAGCCATATTCAGGCCCGTTCCAGAGCCGCCATGAGGTGCAGCCAGGCTCGCTAGTCGTGGCCAACACAGATCTCACCCAGGCCGGGCACGTAATAGGAAGCGTCGCCACGGTTCCCCGCAAAGGCTTTGAGGGCGGCGGCCTCATCAGCCACCACCTTTTCGCAATCCGCCCGGACAACGTGCGCGCCCAGATTTACCTGAGGCATGCGCTAAGTGACGCTCGCTTCCGGCAGTTCGCTCGGTCCCGAGCTAGTGGTACCACCGTGCTCGGCTTCCAGACTCGCGATTGCGAGCAGTACCCAGTGCTGGTGCCTCCGGATCGGCTGATTAGCGCTTTTGAGGACATCGCCGTGTGCATTGATGGAGGGATGGAGACGCTCACTGACACGTCCGAGCTCTTGACCGACGCCCGCGATCTCCTTCTCCCACGCCTTGTATCCGGCGAGATCGACGTCACCGACCTCGACATCGCGACTCCGGAGGCGGCCTAGCTCATGCCACCCCTCACCGAATACGAGCTCGTCGAACTCCCCGCCATGGAACTGTTGGCCGAGCTCGGCTGGGAAGTCATCGACGCCATGGACGAGGTCATCGGTGTCGACGGCACCCTCGGCCGTGAGACCCGCTCCGAGGTCTTCCTCATCCAACGGCTGAGTGCCGCCATCGCCCGCCTCAATCCGGCCGTGCCGCCTGAGGCCGTGGCCCAGGCCGTCACCGAGATCACTCGAGATCGAAGCGCGATGCACTACGCCCGCGCGAACGAGGAGATCTATCGGCTCCTTCGCGACCGCGTCGAAGTGCAAGTCCGCCAGCCCGACGGCTCCACGATCCCCGAGAAGCTCACGGTCATCGACTGGGAGCACCCCGAGAACAACGACTTCCTGATCGTGTCGCAGCTCTGGGTGCACTCCGACCTCTACACGCGCCGCACCGACCTCGTGGGCTTCGTCAACGGCATCCCGCTCGTGTTCATGGAGTTCAAGGCCCCGAAGCGGAATGTGAAGGAGGCCTACGACCTAAACCTGACCGATTATCGGGATGCCATCCCCCATCTGTTCACCCCGAATGGGTTCCTGCTGCTGTCCAATGGCGCCGACACCCGCGTCGGCACGATCACTGCCAGCTGGGACTACTTCTCGGAGTGGAAGAAGATCAACTCTGAAGGCGAGGAGGGGGTTGTCTCGCTGGAGACTGCGCTGCGCGGGATGTGCACGAAGGAGCGCCTGCTCGACATCCTCGAGAACTTCATCGCCTTTCAGGACTCGCCCGGCGGCTTCGTGAAGCTGCTGGCTCGCAACCATCAGTACCTCGGAGTGAACAACGCACTGGAGCGCTTGGAGGATCTCCGCGACGCGCCCCCGGAAGAGCGGGGCAAGCTCGGCGTGTTCTGGCATACGCAGGGCTCGGGAAAGACCATGTCGATGCTCTTCTTCTCGCAGAAGGTGTTGCGGAAGATGCCCGGCAACTGGTCGTTCGTGATCGTCACGGATCGAGAAGATCTCGATGACCAGGCGCACAAGGAGTTCCTGCGCGCAGGGGTGGTGACCGACAAGCACGTGCGTGCGGCGAGCTCGAGCCACCTTCGCCAGCTGCTCGCCGAGGATCACCGATATGTGTTCACACTGATCCAGAAGTTCCGCACCGAGAAGGGCGAAACTCATCCGGTGCTGTCTGATCGCGACGACGTGATCGTGATCACGGACGAGGCGCACCGCACGCAGTACGACACCCTCGCGCTGAACATGCGGAATGCATTGCCGAACGCATCGTTCCTTGGCTTCACCGGCACACCGCTGATCGCCGGCGAGGAGCGCACCCGCGAGGTGTTCGGCGACTACGTGTCTGTGTACAACTTCGCCGATTCTGCTGCCGATCACGCCACGGTGCCCCTCTATTACGAGAACCGCATCCCGAAGATCAACATCGTCAACCCCACGTTTGACGACGACCTCATCGCGATCATC
Organism: Miltoncostaeaceae bacterium; assembly: GCA_044342355.1. Lineage (GTDB taxonomy): Bacteria > Actinomycetota > Thermoleophilia > Miltoncostaeales > Miltoncostaeaceae > SYFI01. The sequence continues at coordinate 11,515 of JBIIQA010000015.1, forward strand.
GAAGAGGCGGACCTTGATGAGGACGAGGAGCGCGTGCTCGCCCGCAAACTCGGCCAGCAGTACGAGCTGATCACGCGCGAGGATCGGCTGGAGGCGGTGGCCGAAGACATCGTCAATCACTTCATGGGCCGGGGCTTCCCCGGCAAGGCCATGGTGGTGTCGATTGACAAGGCCACAGCGGTGCGGACATACGACAAGGTGCAGAAATACTGGGCCGATCGCATCGCGTCGACAGAGGCCAAGCTGCGTGATCCGGATCTGGATGCGCACGATGTCGGCCTGATCGAGAAGGAGCTGGCCTTCCTGCGCGGCACCGACATGGCCGTGGTCATCTCGCAGTCGCAAAACGAGATCTCCGAGATGGAGGCGCGCGGGCTCGATATCCGGCAGCACCGACGCCGGATGGTCGAAGAGAAACTCGAAGAGCGCTTCAAGAACCCCCAAGATCCATTGCGGCTCGCGTTCGTCTGCTCGATGTGGACGACGGGGTTCGATGCACCGTCCCTCTCGACGGTGTACCTCGACAAGCCCCTGAAGAACCACACACTCATGCAGACCATCACCCGGGCCAACCGGGTATTCCCCGAGAAGAACAGCGGCCTCATCGTCGCGTACGTGGACGTGTTCCAGAACCTGCGCAACGCGCTGGCGATCTACGCGACTGGGTCTGGCGACGGGGAGTTCCCGGTCGAGGAGAAGTCCGCGCTGATCGATGCGCTGCGAGATCGCATTGGTGATCTTCGCGCCTACTGCAGCGAGCGGGGTGTTGACCTCGATGCGCTGGCTGCCCTTTCCGGGCTTGAGTTCATCGGGGCTGCACGGCAAGCCATCGAGCATCTGATGACGAGTGATGACGAGAAGTCCCTGTTCCTGGCTCAGGTCTCGTTGGTCAATCGGATGTTCAAGGCCGTGCTGCCCGATGCCCGCGCGAATGAGTTCGGCCGCATTCGCGCCGTCGCGAAGCACCTGGCGGACACCATCAACGAGCACACGGCCCGGCCGGACATCTCAGGGGTCATGGCGCGTATCGGCCAACTTCTCGACGACTCTGTGGCCTCTGAGGAATACGTGATCGCACCGGGCGAGGCTGATGCGCCGATCGACCTCGGAGCATTCGACTGGGAGCGGCTCCGTGAGCAGTTCGGTGAGGGGAGGCAGCGTTCCGCGACCGAACGGCTGCGTGCGCTCCTGTCGGCTCGGGTGGCGGCGTCAGCAGCCCGCAACCCAACGCGAGTGGATTTCGTCGAGCGCTTCCAGGCGCTGGTTGATGCCTATAACGACGGCAGCATCAACGTGAAGACCTTCTTCGACCAGCTGGAGGAGCTCGCGCGGTCCCTCACGGAGGACGAGGCGCGGGTGATCTCAGAAGAGCTCACCGAGGAGCAACTGGCGATCTTCGACTTGCTGATGCGTCCAGCGCCAGAGCTCACTGACGATGAGCGGGCCCAGGTGAAGCGCGTCGCCGACGAACTGCTCGCGGTGCTTCGCCAGGAAAAGTTCGTGCTCGACTGGAGGAAGGAGCAGGCAACGCGTGCTGCCGTTCGAGTGGCGGTCGAGGAAGTGCTCGATCGTCTTCCCGAGAAGTTCACGCAGCCGCTTTACACCCAGAAGTGCAACGCGGTATACGAGCACGTGTTCGAGAGCTACTGGGACAACGGGCGCTCGGTATACGACACAGCCAGCGCGTGACCGCGCACCACCAACGCATGAGGACCGACCCATGAGCGACGCAGCTGAGCCCTACGTTCTCTCCATCCTCGCCATCGATGGCAGGCCCGAGGGCATCCGGGTGGCGACCATGGACAACTGGTCGGGCCAGGCAATCGCCTTCAGCAGGTTCGATGCCGGCCGCGCGCGGAGCAGGCCGGAGATGTCGCAGGCTGGGGTGTACGTGCTGCTCGGCGCCGACGAGGTCGGTGCGGCGCAGATCTACATCGGCGAGAGCGATGGCCTCAGCCGTCGCCTCGCTACCCACGGGAGTTCACACGGTAAGGATTTCTGGGACGGCGCGGTAGCCGTGATGAGCCCTGAGCTGAACAAGGCCCATGCCCGGTGGCTTGAGGCAGAGCTGGTGCAGCTGGCGCGGGCCAGCGGGCGCGCGGAGATCACCAACCGCACCGAGCCCCAGCGGCCCAACCTCACCGAGGTTGAGGAAACCCGCGTGCGGTCGTTCCTGTCGCGCGCGCTCAAGTTGCTGCCCCTCCTCGGCGTTGACGCATTCGAGGGCTCAGGGGCAGACGCGCGCGCAGTTGACGCCGTCAAGGTGACGCTGGCGCGTGCGGGAGTCGAGGCCACAGGCCTGTACTCATCAGAGGGCATGCGCGTAGAAGCTGGGTCGACGGCGCGCATCGAGGCGGTGCCGAGCATTCCCGTATCGCTGGTGGCGCTGCGAGAGCGCCTGGTCGAGTCAGGCGTGCTGGCAGCGTCGAACGGCGTGTACGTGTTCACGCGTGACCACCTGTTCAGCTCTCCGTCCGCGGCCTCGGGTGCCGTGATGGGAAGAAGCAGTAACGGACACGCCGACTGGACCCTTCCCGGCGGCGAGCCCCTGGGGTCGCTGCGCCTCGGTGACGACGCGCCACCTGAGGTCCTCTAGGCCGACGCCAATGCCGGCGGGGTGAGGTCGATACGCAGCTCAGCCGCCAGGGCCATCAGCTGCTCGGGCGACATCACCTGCTCGAGGTAGGCGAGAAGGTCTTCCTGGCGGGGCTGGCCGAAGGCCAGGCGGTAGACCGCCAGGGCTCTCCGCAGCTCACCCGTACGTCCAACCTCGCGGCTCAGTGGCTGGGCCAGCACCGTGCGCTCGATTGCCGCTCCGCCATCGGCAGCCTGCACCCAGTAGGGCACCAGATCGGTTGAGCCCTCGGGGCGGCCCTCGACGCCGGCAGCAGCACCCGCTCCCATTGCGAGGGCTCCCGCCGCAAGCGCGGCAGCACCACTGATGATCGTGGGCTTCATGAACGACCCGCTTTCCACTTGGTTTCGTGGCGTGAAGTCCTTCCATCGAGGGGGTCGGCTTACACGTGCAGCGCGGGCCCGATGGAGATCAATTGCGAGCGACCGGCCCTCGTAAGGACCCGGCCCCATCGTCGTGACACTCAATCCGACGACCGAGAGGATGAATGAGATGACGCAGACGACGATCGACGCAAGCACGACGGAAGCCGCCCTGCCCTTCCAAGCAGGTGAGACGGTGACGCACCGGGGCATCTCGGTCACCCCCCTCTTCCCCATGCGCAATCCGGAGTGCACCTACATCTCGCTGGCCGACGCCGTGGCAAAGGGCTTCACCGTGACCGAGGTGGACGAGGAGGGAGACGTCGGCGAGATCGTGGTGCACAACCCCACCGGTAGCCGCGTGCTGCTGTACGACGGCGAGGAGATCGCCGGCGCCAAGCAGGACCGCATCATCAACGTGTCGGTGCTGGTGGGCGTGGGTGAGGAGTTTGCGGTGCCCGTGTCGTGCATTGAGATGGGCCGGTGGGAGCGCGAGAGCGACGCCTTCCGCCCGGCCATGCGCACGCCGGCCACCGAGGTGCGCCGCGCCAAGGCGCTGAACCTGGAGCTTGACCCGATGGAGGGCGGCGCCGCGCAGTCGGCGGTATGGGATGCGGTGTCGATGAAGGAGCGCCAGCACGGGTTTGAGTCGGGCACCAGCAAGCACGGCGACCTCATCGAGCACGAGCGCGGGAAGCTGGACGACCTGGCGCGGGCCTTCCCACTTCAGCCCGGGCAGTGCGGAATGGTGCTGGGCGCAGACGGCAAGGTGGTGTGCATGGACGCCGTGTCGCGGCCGGACGTGTTCGCCACGCTGCACGGGCCGCTGCTCACGGGCTACATGCTCGATGCCATGCACGCGCTGGATGGCACCCCGGCGCCGGATGACGCAGCAGCGGCCTTCATGACCGTGGTGGAGCGCGCCGAGCGCCGCCCGCGCCAAGCGGCAGGCCTTGGCACCGACGTGCGCCTGGGATCACCGGACGTGGTGGGATCGGCGCTTGAGCTGGACGGCGAGACCATCCAGCTCACAGCCTTCCGCCGCGAGAGCGACGATCTGCCGTGGGCTGCCAGCCAGAACCACCAGCGCATCGCCCGCCCCAGCCGCAGGCGCCGGTGAGCACCGGGGCGCGAGGGGCCGGCGAGGGGCTGGCGTGGGAGCGGCGGGTGAGAGGCGTGTAAGGCGAAGCCGCCCGGCGCCGGACATATACCCACATCGCAGTCGAGCCCCAGGGGGGCAGCAATGAAGCCCATCGTTCCGATCATCGCCAGTGGCCTGCTTGGCCTGGGCGCCATCGGTGTCACCACCGCCATCTCGCAGGATGGAGCCGAGCAGGTGCGCAGCGTGCTGCCCGACAAGGCGGCGAGCACCCGGGCCGCCACGCGCGAGGTGGGCAAGCCGCTGCGGGCGCAGAATCTGAAGTCGAGCGACCAGCGTCGGGGCGCCCGCGGGCCGAGGGGCGTCCGGGGACCGCGAGGCGTGCAGGGCTCTGCCGGCGCGACGGGTTCGCCGGGGGCCGCCGGCGCCAACGGCGCAAATGGCAGCGCGGCGATCAGCAACTACGCCGGGAGCGTGCGCGTGGTGAGCGGCTACGCCGTCACCACCCTCACCTGCCCGTCGGGACGCGCCGTCTCCGGCGGATTCTCCAGCGACTCCGCGGCAACCCTGCTGAACGGCTCAGGGCCCACCGCTGATGGCACGGGTTGGGAAATCGAGGTCACATACCTTGGCGAGACCAGCGCCCTGTGGCAGGCCTACGTGGTGTGCATGGCCTAAAGCCCCGGCGTGGGACGTTCCCGCCGCCGACAACGCCGATCTCGCCGGCATCACCAACGCCGAAGGAGCGATTTCGTCGTTCGAGTCGTGGACAACCGGCTCGCTGGAGGGCAACGTGGTCAGCGGCGAGGCCCGTTTCGCCGACATCGCAGACACCACGAGCCGGGAGATCTGCCGGTTGGCGCGCGATCGCGGCACGGCCGGCGTGGTGGCCGAGGGCAGCCCCCAGCCGCAGGCGCCGGTGAGCCCGGAGTGGGACACGCTCGTGGCGCGTTGTGGTGAACTAGCCGTATGACTCTCCCCCCCGGCATCAGCACCTCAGCCAAGCGCCTTCTCTCCGCAGTCGGCGCCCTCCTGTGCCTGGCGGGGTTCGCCGGGCCCTCGTCGGCGGTGGTGGGCGGGGTCACGGCCGACCCTGCCGCGTGGCCCTACATGGCCGCGCTCTACGTGCAGGGCGACAAGTCCGTCTGGCAGAGCCAGTTCTGCGGGGGCACGGTGGTGACCCCGCGGCTGGTGGTTACCGCCGCGCACTGCCTGTGGAACGAGGACGGCACGCCGGCGCACGACCAGGCGGTGCTGCGGGTGCGCGTGGGCGACGCCAAGCTGCAGGGCACGGTAGGCACATCGGCGGGCGTCACCGCCATCGCGCGCCCGCCCGCCGTGGGTCCGCCCTTCCGGCCCGACATCGCGGTGATCACCGTGGACCGGGACCTGCCCGTGGAGCCGATCCTGGTGTCGGGCGACTCGCGCTGGGCACTTCGGGCCGGGGCGCCCGCGTGGACCGCCGGCTGGGGGCTTCTGGAGGAGAAGGGCGCATCCCCGGAGGCACTGCAGGACGTGAAGCTGCGCACCCTGGCGCCCGGCATGTGCAGCACGCTGGTGATGGCCACGGCGTACGAGGTGTGCGCGGGGGAGCCGCTCACGGGCGGCACCGATTCGTGCCAGGGCGACTCCGGTGGGCCCCTCACCGGCTGGGGATACGACAAGCGCGAGTACCTGGTGGGCGTGGTGGCCAACGGGTTCGGCTGCGGCCGGCCGTTCCTTCCCGGTCTCTACACGCGCACCGACTTCGCACCGGTGGCCGCATGGCTCGAGAGCCAGGGCGTGCCCGTGGCGCGCGACACCGGGGGCTCCAAGAGCCCGTCCACCAGGCCCGTGGTGCGGGTGCTGGGCGGCACCATCCGCGTGGGCACGCCGCTCAGGGTGTCGTACACCGTGCGCGCCGCAACCAGCCGCACGGTCGAGGAGATCATCATCATCAGGAACGGCCAGCCCGTGGGCTTCGACACCACCCGCCTCAGCCGCTCGCGCCCCGGGCAGGTCTACTTCCTTGACCTGATGCGGCGCACGCCGGCAAAGTTCCGCGGCAGGGTCTCGGCCTGCGTGGTGTCGGTGGATCAGGTGGGCAACACCTCGGCGAGGCGCTGCTCGGTGCTGAGGGTGGTGTAGGGGAAGAACCCCTGGCGCTCGCGGGGCGGGGCGGACGGTCAGTCGCCGCGGCGCAGGGCCTCGAGGTGGGCCATGACGCCCTCGCGGATTGGACCGCGCAGGTCGATGTCGAGCGCGGCGGCCAGCTTGTGGCCGAGCGTGGTGACCTGCTGGGGATCGAGGCGGCCGGCCACGGCCACGATGGCGTCGCGGTGCACACGCACCAGTGAGTTCACGTCCACCGCGTTCTCCGTGGGCAGTCCGTACTTCCCGGGGTCCTCGGGGAGGTACAGCAGGTCGGGATATCGGTCCTCCCGGACCATGTCGCGACGGTCACTTGGCACCTTCGCGAGCCTGGTGAGCTTGAGCGCGGCGTAGTCGGGCAGCGCTCCGCGCGGGCGCCCCTGAAGGACGACGAGGGGACGGATCTTCGCGTCGGAGAGGAGGGTGTGGGTGACCGGCACCTCACCAAGGCCAACGGCCTCGGCCAACTCCGCAGCCCCTGCGAACACTGCGATCGACCCATCGGGGCGCATCACGCGAAAGGGGGCCTCGGGTTGGAAGGTGGTGGTGGCCCACACGATCGCGCCGCGAAGGTCACCGAGCAAGAAAGGCCGCGTAGTCGAACTCCTCGGTGTCCTCGCCCGACTCGGCCAGCTCGTGAATCCTGAGCTCCAGGTCGCTGATGCCCATCTCGTGCGGCACGTGGTCGCCGAACAGCGCCTGCATTCGCAGGAACAGGTCGAGTGCGTCGGTGTCGATGATGGCGGCGTAGGGCTTGCCGTAGCGCATAACCACCACCACCTCGTCGGGGGCGGGATCGGGGATGCGCACGTCGTTGGCGGCCACCGTCCGGGTCTTCATCGGGTTCTCTCCATGATGTCGTACGACATAAGGCAATACCGTTCGTCTTGCCTGCACAGCCGATACTAGGCCGAGATGACGCGCAGACAGGTAACGCCGTGCGCCGCGAGCGTCCGGGCACGCCTGACCTTGGCCGCCGCGGTGGCGGTTGCCCGCGTACCAGCGGCAGAGCACACCATCTGGGCCACACCACTCAGCCCCTGGCATGGATCTGCTGCAGGCGGCGTTCGAGTCGTGGACAACCGGCTCGCTGGAGGGCAACGTGGTCAGCGGCGACGCCCGTTTCACCGACATCGCAGACACCACGCGCCGGGAGATTTTCCAGTTCGCGCGCGATCGGGGCACGACCGGGGTGGTGGCCGAGGGCAGCCGCCGCGTGGTGGTGCGCTAGCGGGCCGGGCCCCAGCCCCCGCTCAGTCGTCGCGTCGCAGGGCCTCGAGGTGGGCTCACCCGCCCGACGCCTGCACCACCCCGGATCGCGTGGACTGCGGATACGCCGGGCTGGTGGGCAGGCCTGATGTCACCATCGGCTGATCCGAGGGGGGCGGCGGGGTTGTCCTAACCCCGGTGCGCCCATGCATCCTGCTCACCGCCTGCGTCCTGGCTGCGGCAGCTCTGCCGGAGGAGGCGGGAAGCAAGTTGACCAGTCGTCTGTGACCACCCCGGGCCCGCAGATGACACCCGTGCCGGTGGTGCCCACACCCCAGATGGATGGGAACACCACGGCATTCGGATTCGGCTCCTTCTTGAGCACTCCGAACGGAGCGGAGGCACCGGTGAAGTTCGCTCCCGATACGGTGGATCCCCAGAAGGCGACCGTGTCGCGAAAGATCGCCTTCGTGAAGTTGGCGTTCACGAACGTGGAGGCCGCGAACTGGGCACCCGTGAAGTCGGCGCCCGCGAAGTTCGCTCCCGTGAAGTCGGCGCTCTGGAAGTACGTGTAGCTGAAGGTGGCGTTGGTGAGGTTGGCGCCACTGAAGCCGGTGTTCTGGTTCCAGGTGTTACCGCCGAAGATGGCACCGGTGAGGTTGACGCCACTGAAGTTGGCCCACGAGAGGTTGGGGCGGCTGAAGTGGACGCCACTGAGGTTGGCGCCCCGAAAGTCGACTCCCACGAAGCTGCCGCTCAGCGTGACGCCAGGGCCCACGAACTGCCCGCCGGCCCCGATCCACCCGGCGGGATACTGCTGCGGCCAGGTGGCGGGGCTGCCCTGGATTCCGGCGAGGTTCGCCCCCGCCATGAAGCCGCAGCCGAAGTCGGTGCCGGCCACGTTGGCGCCGTTCCAGGTGGTGTCATCGAGGTTGGCGCCGATGAAGTTGGAGCCACTCAGGTTGGCGTTGGTGAAGTTGGCGCCCTGAACGTCGGCCATGGTGTAGTCGGCGTTCGACAGGTTGGCTCCGGTGAAGTTGGCGCCCGCCATGCCGTAGTTGAGGTTCATCGGGGCGGTGTAGCCGCATCCCGACGCGGTGCCATTGGGCCGCTGGCCGGTGCGGCGCGCACCCAGCCGGCTGCCGCGAACGTCGGCCTTGGTGAAGTCGGCGCGCCGCAGGATGGCCCCGCGCAGGTCGACATTGCGCATACGCGCGCCGCGCAGCTTCGCGCCCGTGAGGTTTGCGCCGCGAAGGTCGGCACGATGCAGGGGCACCCGGCGAAGATCGGCGCCGCGCAGGTCCTTGCCCCGCAGGTTCTGGCCGCGAAGGTCCTGGCCGCGAAGGTCGGCACCGCGAAGGCTGGATGTCTTCGTGAAGCCGGCGACCGCGGGGGGTGTCACCAGCGCGGCGCAGGCCAGGGCCGCGACACCGGCGACGGTGAGCAGTCGGAGGGAGGTCATGTGGGTCAGGATATCCCCCGCGGCGCGGGCGGCGGCCCGCAGACGTCCCTCGCTACCCGGCGCCCGTCAGGCACACCATGGTGAGCCAGAAGTCGCCGTCGATGAGGCACGGCACGGCCGGGGTGGTGGCCCAGGGCACCCGGCGAGTGGTGGGGCGCAGTCGGTGCGGAGGGTCACCGCGGTTCCGCGCCTGCCCGCGGTCACGGGATAGCGCCCACCTCGCCGGCAGCGCGTGCCCTAGCCTCTCGCATATGAGCAGCCCCCAAGCCCCCTCACGCCCGCGGCTCCGTGGCGCCATCGCCATCGTGGCCGCCCTGCCCCTCACTGCCGCCGTGCTTGCCGGCTGTGGCGGATCGGGATCCTCCGAGGCCCCGGCCACCAGCGCCACAAACACCTCGGCGCCAAGCCGCGAGGCATCTGCTGCCAGCTTCACCATCCAGAGCCAGTCCACGCTCACCCTCGCCAGCAGCAAGTACTCGAGCGGTGACTGGGAGGCCGGCGCGTCGCCCGCCTCCATCAACGGCCTCTCGGTGACGGCGAACCAGCCGGTGGGCGTGCCGCTCGCATCCAAGGGCGGCAAGGAGGCCACGTTCGTGCTGACGGTCGCCGGGGTGCGCACCAAGGTGCTGATCAAGGGATCCACCTGCATCGGGTTCAGCGGCGACTACTACGGCTACAGCCCCGAGCGGGGGATCGGCACGGGATCCCGCATCACCTGCACGGGTCAGGGCTTCAGCATCGCGGCCACCGATCAGTTCTAGCCGGGGCACCACCTCGGGGGCAGCTACCTGATGCGCACCGTCGCCGTTGACTGCGCCACCACGGTGCGACCGGAAAGCGCCCGGGTGGTCACCAGCCACGTGCCACGGACGAGGGCGGCATCATCGCCTGGAGCGCGGCAGGACTGCCCACCATCTGATCCAGCGGGGCGGTGTCAGCCGGCGCGGAAGCCGGAGTTGACGTCGTAGACGAGCGTGGCAGTGGGCCGTGACGCGCT